>CAMCHA010000097.1 GCA_945874515.1 Asaia bogorensis | reverse complement strand
AGAAGGATGGCAGCCGCCGGGAAGCAGTAGAAAATCTGCGCGCCGATGATGCCCCAGGGGCCATAGATGCTGCCCCCATCCATCATCCAACGCAGCATGCCCTGATTGCCGAAAAGGTAGATCAGCGACAAGGCCGGCAGCAATGACGGCGCCAAAATCGGCAAGAACATGATGGCGCGAAAAATCCATTTGCCCGGCATGCAACTTCGCGTCAGGCCATAGGCGTAAGCGAAAGCCAAGGGGATAACCACGCAGGTGGTGACGAAGGCTGTCCAGACTGAATTCCAGGCCGACCGCACTAGGCTTGGCGTGGTGACATAAGTTGCAAAATTGCGCAGGCCCACAAAGCTGCCATGCTGGTCTTCAAAGGCGCGCAGCAGAAGGCTTGCCAAGGGCAGCGCCAGCGCAAGGGTCAGGAAAAGAAATCCCAGCGCCTGGATGGTGCGGAGCGATATCTCATCCGATGAAGCCTTGGGGCGGATTGCGCCGGACTGCGCCAAGAAGGACTTAGCCATGCGTAGGGAAGATCAGAAGCCGATCAGGCCGAAAGTGGGCGGATAGTCGCGCACCAGGAAGCGCGCCCAGTTCAGAGTAAGTGGCCGGTGCAATATCCGCTTCGAAGCGCAATCCATTCGCCTCCAAGCTGAGGCGGCATACCGGACCAAGAAACTCACAGCCGGCCACGACAGCCTCGAAACTTCCGTCGCCATGGTCTGTGATGGGGCGGAGTTCGACATCCTCCGGGCGGATGAAAACCGCCACCTCCGCGCCATATAGCAGGGCGCTTGCGGCTTTGGCGGGCATCACAAGGCCATGGGTGGTGATGTATCCGGCCGGCGTATGCACCTTGGCCATGAAATGCGCTGAACGCCCAACAAAGCCCGCGACAAAGGCAGAAGCGGGTGCGCAGTAGATTTCTTCCGGCGTCCCGATCTGTTCAATACGACCCTGAGACATCACCACAATACGATCCGAAACACTCAGTGCTTCTTCCTGGTCATGGGTCACCATGATCGTCGTCACGCCAAGCCTCTGCTGCAAGGATCGGATTTCCTGCCGCAGGTGAAGCCGCACAATCGCATCCAGCGCTGAAAGCGGCTCATCCAATAGCAGCAAGCCTGGTTCGGCTGCCAAGGCGCGGGCCAGCGCCACGCGTTGCTGCTGCCCACCGGAAAGCTGCGCTGGGTATTTTGCTGTCTGATCCGCAAGGCCCACCAGCTGCAGCAATTCGGCTACACGCTGATACCTTCTGGCCTTTGGCCAGGCGGCGCCACGCAAACCGTAACCGATATTCTCGGCGACACTCAAATTCGGAAATAGCGCATAGGATTGGAAGACAATGCCGAAATCACGCTCCGCCGGGGGAAGCGCCGTGATATCCCGCCCTGCCTGAATAATGCGCCCGACGGTGGGTGGATCAAGGCCAGCAATAGCGCGCAACAACGTCGTCTTGCCGCAGCCGGATGGACCAAGAAATGAGATGAATTCGCCGGTAAGGACGTTCAGGCTTACGCGTTCAAGGGCAACGAAGCTGCCGAATTGCTTGCCGACATCTCTGATCTTCAGAAATGAATCTCCGATGCCGGTTGTATTTCCGGCATCGGTGCCCAGGCCATTATCAAGAGCGGCTACCATCACGCTTAGCGCGGCGCGGATTTGCCATCATAACGGCGCTGCCATTCGGCCAGCAGCCTTTCGCGCGCCGCGGC
Organism: Asaia bogorensis; assembly: GCA_945874515.1. Classification (GTDB taxonomy): domain Bacteria; phylum Pseudomonadota; class Alphaproteobacteria; order Acetobacterales; family Acetobacteraceae; genus Neoroseomonas; species Neoroseomonas bogorensis_B. The sequence continues at coordinate 6,182 of CAMCHA010000097.1, read as the reverse complement.
GATTTCGGCAAAATTCGCACTCACCAGACGCTGGGCGAATTCAGCCGGGTAGCCACGCACCGTCGGCTCAACACCCGGCAGAGCAAGCATGGCGTAGAAGCGGCCATAGAGTTCAGCAGCAGTGCGCGAGACCGTGAAATCTGCAAGACGCTTCGCTGCTTCCAGATTGCGGGTGCCGCGCATGATCGCGGTGGCTTCCAGGTCAAAGCCCACGCCATCGGTCGGAACAATGATGTCAATCGGCGCGCCCTGATTCTTCAGTGTGACTGAGCGCATATCGAAGGAAAGCCCCACACCGAATTCACCGCGCGCGGCATTGTTGCACGGCGCGCTGCCGGAATGCGTGTATTGCTGAATATTCTCATGCAGCTTGTCCATGAAGGCCCAGGCCGCTTGCTCACCCTGATTGGCGATCCAACCCGCGACAGTCAGGAAGCCAGTGCCGGATGAATTCGGGTTCGGCATCACGATCTGCCCACGAAAGCGCGGGTCAAGCAGGTCCTGCCAGGTGCTGGGGCGCGGCAGGTTGCGCTGCTGTGCCACCACCGTATTGAAGCAGATGGCGGAAACAAAAGCATCCATGCCGGTCCAGGTCATGGGGCTGCGGCTGCTGCGCATATTTGCACGCAGCGCTTCGCCGCCCTGTGGCGTATAGGGTTCCAGCATATCCTGCGTTTCCATTTGCAGCAGGGAGAAGACCGACAAGCCCCACACCATATCAGCGCGCGGATTGGCCTTTTCGGCAATCAGACGGGCCGTGATGACGCCCGTGGAATCGCGCACCCAAGCGATTTCGACATCGCGCAGCGCAGCCTCAGCCGCCTGCTTGAAGGGCGCAAGCTGTTCATTCTCGAGCGCCGTATAAACGGTCAGGCGCGTGCGCTGCTGCGCCTCGGCCATGGGCGCCAAGCCAAGCAAGGCCAGGGCAATAAGGATGAAACGCATGAATGAGCCTCCTGTTTAGATGAGTTCGGCTATCGCGCGATCAGCGACGGAATCATGACAGATAAGTGACACTTCCGTGTCAATGTGCTTCCAAAAGCCCGGGCTTTTCGCCCGCTTCTAGTCGCGCTTCGATATGCTCCACCAGCCGGGGCAGTTCGGCGACGCTGTCAATCACAAGATGGGCGCCCGCGCGCAGTAAAGGTTCACTCGCCGCGCGGCGTAGGTCCGCACGTTGATCGGGCGGAAGGTGCGCAAGCTCCTCGGCGGTTAGTCCCGGGTTATTGCCGGTAAGCGCTGCGCCAACGGCCCAGCAACCCGCGGCGCGTGCTTCGCCGATGCCTGGCGCCGTATCATCCAGCTTAATCACGCTGCTGGCGGGCCAGATGCCCATTTGCGCCAAAGCCGACCAGATTTGCAGCGGTGCCGGGCGTCCGGCAGCCAAATCGCCCGCACATATCGTCACTTCTGGCACAAAGCCTTGCGCGGCAGCGAGCGGCATCAGCCTTTCCATGATCGGGCGCGTATAGCCGGTGGTGGACCCAACCCGAATGCCGCGCGCCTTGCACCATTGAAGGGCATCGTGCGCCCCTGGGATCAACGCTGAATGGGCTTCCACAGCGGCCACATTCAAGGGTTCGAAAACCTCGAAAATTGCATCAATGGCCGCATCATCGAAATCGCGCCCATGATGCGCCCGCCAAGCGGCCGCGACGGCAGGGGCTGTGCCCACCATGCGGATATGATCCCGCTTCGCCATCCCCATGGGGCCGCGCGCATCGGCGATGGAAATGGCAACACCAAAATGGGCGAATGCCTTCACAAAGGCACCCATTGGCGCGCTGCTGCCATGGTCCACCACGGTACCCGCCCAATCCAGGATCACAGCCTTGATCTTTTGCGTCATGGGTTTGCTTCCATATTAGCCAATACTTCCTCAGCAAGGCCAAATCCCGTGCTGGCACCGGTGCCCGAGGTTACGGAAACCAGCCGCACGCCCGGCATGGGCGCTTCAAAAAATGCATCATCCGGGCCAGAGGGATAAAGCCCGGTCCATCTTTCAATGACTTTGGGCGCAGGCAGATCAAGCACAAGCTGCGCTTCGCGGATGATCAAATCGTCCACATCCTCTGGCTGAAACGGGTCGGGCGTTGGGCCGTAATGATGGCTGTCACCCACAACAAGCGACCCATCGGCGCTTTGCACCACTATCAGGTGCACGCCATTATCAAGCTCGTCCTTTTGTTCTCGCTGCAAGCGCTGGCGCAGACGCGGGAGGGAGGCGCAATCCGCGTAGCCGCGATAGCGATGCAGCCCAAGGTCACTCATGATCGCCGCCGGCAGGCGCCACCCAGGATCCGCCAGGCGCAGCATATGCAGCTTGCAGAGCGTGACCTGCCGACGTGCAAAAATATCAGGAAAGAGCGTCGAGATATCCGGCCCCGGGCACACCACAATGCGTGGTGCAGCAAAGCTTCCCTGCGTGGTGGTCACTTCACGTGATGAAATGCCATGCACGGCGGTACGCCAGAAAAACCGCACATCAAGGCTTTGTTCCAGCCAGGCCGCGAGGCGTGGAATGGCCTCCCTGCTTTCGACCCGAAGTTCATGCGGGCTATGCAGCGCAGCGAGGAGGTCGCGGCTGCGCAGTGGCGGGGGGATGTCAGTGCCTTGCAGCAGGCGGCAGCCCTCACCCATCGGGCTTTTGAGGAATTCCTGCAAAACATTGACTGCTTCGGGACGCCTGACCGCCATCAGCAAGCCGCGGTGATGAACAGGAATACCGGCGAGCGGCGCGATTTCCGCCCAAACGTCCCGCGCACGGCGCGCACGGCGCCAAGTGTGATGTTCGGCCTGCCCGGTGACGGTGACAAAACCGAAATTACGAATGCTGGCACCATTGGCCTGCGCATCACGGTCGAGCACCGCTACCTTGAGGCCGCGCCGAGCCGCATGCAGGGCATGGGCCAAGCCGATGATACCTGCGCCGATAACCAGAAGGTCAAATTCTTGTTTCATGCATCAATTCCACGGGCTAGGAGCCACCAAGGCACTAAGCCAGAAGTGATCCATCTAAGCACAGGATTCGGTACGATCCATCCCGCCATCTTAAGCGCGCAAGGCAGGGACCGGCGTCCTATATCCAAAACCAGCCAAGTCGGCCCTAGCCGCCAAGTAATCAAGATGTATAAAAACATTGCGGCTGAGGGATAAAGAATCCCTCAGCCAATCGGTCAAGACCCGCGCAGAATTAACGTGCGCGCAGCAGCTCCGGCACATGCAACAGGATGAATTCGTTCGAATCAGCCTGGAAAAAGTGACGTCCGGCGCTGAAGGGAAGGTTATTGTCATTACCGACGATGATATGATCCCCGTCCACTGCCGCCACATTCTCGATCGTGAAGAAGGGGAAGGTAAATCGGTCACGCGGCGCATTGGCCGGGCGATCACCGTTCATCCGGGCACGCGCATTGGGGTCCCGAATGGCCATCAGGTCAATATGGCCAATTTTGCGCACAAAGCCTTCAGCATCAGCCTGGGCCATATCCACAAGATAAACCCGCTTGAAGCGCGCTGGCAGCGGGAAGCAAGGTTGCTGAGCCGAAGGGCGCACACCCTGGGCGCAAACAAGGCCTGGGTCCCCCTCGCCATTGTCACGTTCAATCACCAAGGCGCGGGTGGCATCAATGAAATTGAAGTCGCCAATGGCCGTGGCGCCTGCTTCAAGGCGGTAGCGCAAGCTGCGCCCAGTCCAATCCATACGCGGCACACTGAATTCCAGGATACGCAGGAATTGGCCTTCGGGCTGATCCGAATTCGCCGCAAAGAGAGGCTGTTCCAACAGCGCCCAAAGTGCCTGACCATCCGGCGTCAACGCCATGCCCTCATAACCACCGGAGCGCCGTACGCGATAGGGCACGCCGGCGGCGGGGCTGGCAGGCACTTGCAGCGCCGGGTGATCGGGCGACATCAGAACCTGACCATCCAGGCGCGTTTCGAACACGCGCTGGACAATGCCACCCGCCGAGATATGGATCAGGAAGGGGCCGAATTCATCGCCGATCATGAAAGACCCATCAGCCAGTGGCTGGATGCTCTCAAGATCAAAATCAGAACCGGTCAGATAGCGTTGCTCCGTGCCCTCATAGGCGATGCGGAACGGGATACGGCGCATCGGATCACGCAGGAAGGTGGTCTGTAGCATCGCCACCTGGCCTGTGGTCCAATCCGGCCGCACCTTATGGAACATCAGCAACGCATCGGGGCTATTGCGACGATTGCCGAAGCCGTTATCTGTCAGAACCCAGTAATGCCCTGGCTCATTCGCAACGGGCTTGATGCCGGAGAAGCCTTGGACCGGCTGGCCAATAAAGGGAAAGGCAATGCCAGTCTGGCGATTGCCATGCATGGCCCCCGTATCGCCCATGATGCTGCCGGGGGCGTCAACGCGCAAATTACCGGGGCCGGCGAATTTACCGGAAACCAGCGCATCCCGCGGTGCATCCGCTGGCGGCAGGGCCATGGTGAAGGCAGGCAGAATGGCGTGACCGGCCAAGGTCGCTTCAAAGCGCTGATCCGCAAAGGCGGGGCCCATGAGACAGAAAACGGACGAAAACAGCAGATGACGCATCTTCAGCATGGTGGACCCTTTCCAAAAACTCGCGGGATTCGGGTATCACTGGCCCATTACAAATCGAGGATCAAATCATTGCAGCATAATGAAAGACAGCAAGACGCTTTGAATCCAGCTAATCGTCGGACAGCCTGCGGCCAGATGTTCAACGATGCCGTCCAGGGGCGAAAACTATGCGCCTAAAGATCCACATCGGCTGCGTTGGCCGGATCGCGCGTATAAAAATGTGCGGAATCAGCGTGTTGGAACGGCCGATGCGCCGCGTGATGCGCTGGTTTTCGGCAAATTCGCCGGACCGGGAAATCTGCGCGAACTTCGAGACCGATATTGCCTTCCCCAAGGGTTCATGGCATTAACTCTATAGAGCGGTGCGGGCGTAGCTCAGGGGTAGAGCACAACCTTGCCAAGGTTGGGGTCGAGGGTTCGAATCCCTTCGCCCGCTCCAGTCGCCACCTAGCCGAACCGGGTTAGCGCCCTAGGCGACCACCTAAACCCCCTTGAAAACAAAGCTTTTTCTGCCAGCCTTGAGGGTGCTCAAGCGGAACATTCCGGCGTTTTCTCTCCTGTCCCGCGAATTCTCTCCAAAGCTTGAGGGTAGGCCGATTTTTCCAACAAGGTTTAACGCGTTGATCTAAAATGGTTTTGGCTATGCTGCGGTGCAGCGTAGTTGGGAAATGGACTGGTGGGGCGGTAGGGGCTGGAAACTGAAAAAGGGGCTGAACCCCGAGGTTTTGGAGCCTGCAGCCTTGGCCAGTTCCCATGCGAGCTTTGCTATCAGCATTACTGGTCGCAGCACTGAATGGCAGGCTTCCTGGAGTTTTTTCGGAGGAGGCTTGAGGATGGGAGAATGCGGCGAGGCCGGAAATCTCTCTCCGGCGGCCCTACATTCTCCGAAGCTCGAGGGTAGCCCGATTTAACCCTCAAGCTTTATCTCGTTGAAATTCTTCTGTTTGTTCCGCGCTAGGCTCGGGGTATTTCAACAAGGCGATTGCCCGGCGAAGGGTAGCAGAGGACGGAGAATCTCCCCTGCCCCTCAACCCGTTCATCGCTTTTCGACAGTTTTGTCAGTCAGCCGGTAGTCGAAGCCTATAATTCGAAGTCCTTTTTTTTGGACTACCATCTGAACCTACCCATCAGCCGGCGAATGCTCTCCAGGGCGAGTGACAGGAATTGGTCGTCGCCCCTGGCAAATCCGGCATCGAGCAGACTACGGCGGGTATCCGGCTCCTCGAACGACGCCAGAATCGCATCGCGGTGCTCGTCGTCCCATGCCGCCCTGCCAATCGGTGACCAAACGAAGTCCCGCTGGCCGGTGGCGCTGTGCTCCGCGATCAGTTCCTCCTTGGTCGCGCGTAATGTGATGAAGGTCAGTGCTCCGAGTACCTCGAATTCCTCAAACAGCCGCGTGAATTCGCGGGCGGCAAGGAGGTAGTCCTTTGTCCAGTCGGAAAGGACGTCGTGGAGGTGGTCACTTAGTGGGGTCTTCCTGCGCTCCAACCCCTTCAACTGCTGCCAGATCTTCTGCTCTCCACCAGCCCACGCGCCGAGCAGCAATGTACTGACGATGGGTTTGGAGTCTCGCTGGGACGTGGCGATGCGCTGTGAG
>CAMCHA010000096.1 GCA_945874515.1 Asaia bogorensis | reverse complement strand
GGTTCAATCATCACACCGGCGGTATTGGGGCCAATCGCATCACGCACCGCGTTCATATTGTCGAAGGGCACATGGTCGAAGCCTTCAACCGGCGGGCCGAAGCCGGCCAGGTATTTCTCATTCCCCGTAGCAGCCAGCGCGGCCATGGTGCGGCCATGGAAGGCGCCATCAAAGCAGATCAGCCGGTAGCGTTCCGGGTGGCCATTTTCCGCATGATATTTGCGGACAGCCTTGATCATGCCTTCATTGGCTTCGGCGCCGGAATTGCAGAAAAACACGCTGTCAGCGAAGGAATTTTCTACATGGCGCCGCGCCAAGGTTTCCGCCTGCGGGATGCGATACAGGTTGGACGAATGAATGATCTTGCCCGCCTGTTCCGCGATCGCTCGGGTCAAATGCTGGTGCCCATGGCCGAGCGACGATGTCGCGATGCCCGCGCCGAAATCCAGGAAGCGTCGGCCGTCTTCCGTCCAAAGTCGCGCGCCTTCGCCCCGCTCAAAAGCAAGGTCGGCACGGTTATAGGTCGGCATCAGGGCGGGAATCACGTTTCCAGTCTCCGCAAGCAACCGGCCCGGGCAAAGGCGACCATCGCCCCACCAAGGACCGGAAAAGGGAAACTTGCCGGAAAAGTGCCCAGGATGAAAGAGGCGCCTTGATCTATTCGCCAATATTCATCAAAGCGCCTCGGACGCGCGCCGCCTGGAATTGCGCCATGAAAAGCCAGGCGGCCAAGCCAAGCCAGATCAGATCAAGCGCAAAAGCATAGGCCAGATGATCCCAGGCCAGCCGCCCATCCAAGAGCGCGGCACGCATTCCTTCAAAAACATGCGTCGCCGGAATGGCAAGCGAGATCGGCTGCAACCAGCCCGGCAGCACCGAAACCGGGTAGAAAACCGCCGAAAAGGGCGCCAAACCGAACAGCACGCCCCAGGCCAAAGCCTCCGCCCCTGCGCCATGGCGGAGGATAAGGGCCGTCACGCCAAGCGCCACCGCCCAGCCCATCGCCAACAGGGCCGCGAAATAGAGCACCAGCACCGGCCCCAGGGTCCAGAGGCCAAAGCCGTAAAGCAAGAAGGCCAGCAGAATGGCCGGTCCCACGCCGATGGCGGTGCGCAGAATGCTCATGGCGACCAGCCCTGCTACCAACTCGGTGGGCCTGAGCGGGGCCACAAACATATGGCCCAGATTGCGCGACCAGATTTCCTCCAGGAAGGAAATGGCAAAGCCCATTTGGCTGCGCAGCGTCACCTCCCACAGCAGCACACCGCCCAGCAGCACGCCGGCGGTGACACTTGCCGTATTGTTCTGCACGCCGGCGAGCCAGGCAGTGACGAAGCCCCAGACCAGCATTTGCAGTACGGGCCAATACATCAGTTCCAAAACGCGCGGCCAGGAACGCCGATAAAGCGCCAAATGCCGATACATCAGCCCCCAAACACGCCGCGCCGCGCCGCTCATGCCGCGTGCCCCTGGCCGCGGGCGATATCCAGAAACACCTGTTCAAGATCATCGCGGCCATAGCGCGCGACCAGATCCGCGGGGCTGCCTTGGTCCACAATGCGTCCCCCCTTCAGCATCAGCACATGATCCGCAAGGCGTTCGACCTCAGCCATATTATGGCTGGCCAGCAGAATGGCGGCGCCCGTCTCCGCGCGATATTCTTCCAGAAGGCTGCGCACCCAATCGCCCGTATCGGGGTCTAGGCTTGCGGTTGGTTCATCCAGCAGCAGCAATTCCGGGCGATTGATGAGCGATTTCGCAATCGCGACGCGGGTTTTCTGCCCCGCCGAGAGCTGCCCCGCCGGGCGGTCCAAAAACGCGGTCAATTGCAGCCTTTCCGCCAATTCGGCGATGCGCTCCTGCGCCTTGGGCACGGTATACAGATGCGCATAGACCATCAGGTTTTCCCGGACCGTCAGCCGATGCGGCAGCGCGACATAGGGTGAGGAGAAATTCATCCGCGCCAGCGCAGCGAAGCGGTCCCGGGCCATATCATGGCCAAGTACCACCACACGCCCCGCACTTGGCACCAGAAGGCCCAGCAGCATGGCGATGGTGGTGGATTTGCCCGCGCCATTGCCGCCCAGCAGCGCCCAGGTACTGCCGGCGGGTTGGGTGAAATCCAGCCCCGCCACGGCGGGCGGGTCGCTGTCTTTGTAGATTTTCGTCAGACCCTCGGCCTGGATGGCGGGAAGCGGCATGCGGGGCATATCGGCCCAAACCAGCGTTTCGCCAAGCCATGATATCAGCTTGCGGGGCGTTGGCTTTCGATCAGGCGGCCCTGGAACATGCGAATACCCGCTTCCCAACCCCAGGCAATGGCCGCGGGCCGATCCGCACCCGCCAGCACCACGTGTTCGGCCGCCAGGGTGAGCTTTTTGCTGAGCTCCGCGGTTGCAGCGCTATCGGTGCCGGGAAATTCCTCGGACCATTTGAGGCGTAGAAAATCAAAGCCGCCGCGGAGGCTGGATACCACCGTTGCGGCAAAGGGCGAGGCCGCTTCAAGCATCAGCCGATAGCCGCGGGCCTTCGCGAAATGACGCGCCAGCAGGAACAGATCAGGCGCGGCCAGCACATCTTCCGCGTCAAGCCCGATGATCAGCTTATGGCGCTGGCTTTGGGGCATGAGGGAATCAAGACGCAGGAATTCAGCCGAAAAAAGACTTTCCATGCGTAGCGGCAGCGCCAGCGTGCGCATGTCTCGCAACTGCGCAGGCCGCGCAATATCGCTCAATTGCCGCCGATCAATGGACTGCATCAGCCTTTGCGCGAAGGCGGGCGTCAGCGACACATCATAGCCCGGCAGAAGCCTTTCACATATTTCCGAAAGCTCGGCCCGGCAATCTTCCCAGAACAGCTTGGTGTTTTGCCCCCCGGGCTCGAGCCAGCAGACCTTCTGCCGACGGAAAAAAATGCTGAGATCAGCGGTGGTTAGGCCGCGCTCCGCCGAAGCCAGTGCCTCGGCGTCAACCACGCGGTTTTCGGGTTCCTCCAGCGTCATGGCGCGCATCGCCGCCACCATGCCCAAGCTGTCTTCGACGGCCGCCATAACCGCCGCTGCCTGCTGCGGCAGGCGGAGCATATGAACGGCTTTTTCCGCTTCCTCAGGCTCCAGCATGGAAAACAGGATTTGCCGTTCATGCTCCAAAGCGTCACTCGCATTGGGCAGACCGATGGCAACCAGATCACCGCCGGGCAGTTTGAAACTTCTGACCCGGGCCGTACTATTCAAGGGTTCCCAGGCTTCACGCAATAATTCTGCCCTGCTGCCGAAGCGCCGGGCGCGCGGCAGGGCAGAAAATCGCAGCATGAGAACCAGACGTTCTTCGCCCAGGGCGACCGCATCACGAATGGCATTCGAAAGCGCCACGGCGCCAAGTGCTTCAACCGGCAAAGTTGCCGCTCTCTGGACAGTGGAACTCATGAAGGATTCTCGGGCAATACGGCTTCCAGCAAAAGGGGATTGTGGCAGCCGAGCCTGTCGGAGGGGGAGGTGGCAAGCCCGCGGGCGCGACATTCCGAACGCAGGCAGCGCGCGGCTTCGCTGCAATACTCCATGCGACCTGCGGCGATGATTTCTTCAATCCATGGGCCGCCATAAAGGTGAATGCCCTGGCTGAGGCCCCAGGAAAGCGCTGCTTCACCATCGCAGCCATCCAGAATAAGACGCGCCCGATCAAGGCGGCGCAGCGCCTTCACCGATTGAGTATCTTCCAGCGCCGGTGACCAATGCAGGATCAGCCAATCCGCGGGTAGGGCTTCTGTCTCCACCAAGGTGAGCGCTGATGCCGAAAGCCCCGATATGGCAATGCCCCAGGCATCTTGCCGCAGCGCCTCGCGCCTGGTGTTCAAGTTGCTGATGGAAATGGCTTCATGCAGGGCAAGTGTAGCGTAAAGGGCAGGGGCGGCGGCGGGTTGCGGCGCTTCGTCAGCTTCTGTAGGCGCGGGCGGCAGCAGATCGGGGGATAAATCCAGCAATAGCGGGGCTATTGGTCCGCTCCCCAGCAGGGTTTTGCGGGTGCCCTCATCGCCAAGCGCTTCCAGGACGCGCTTCTGCAGCAGGGACTGCGCGTGGCGCAGCAGCGCCCGATCCTCTGCAATAGTGCCAAGGTGCTGCTGCAACGCTGCTTTGTCCAAGCCAAGGCGCTGGAAGACTAACCGCGGCAGCGCCGCGTCGGCGATGCCAACAATGCTTTGCCGGCGATAGACTTGCGCCAAGTTCAGCCTATCCAACCTTGCGTACAGGCCAAGCGGGGAAACCAACTCGGCCGCCGGAACTTCAAGAAATTGCGGCTGGCGGGCGGCGTTCAACAACCCAGTCAGAATGGACTTGGAGGCCGGCAGGGGCAGCAATTGGACTGCCGTATCGCCGAGAATTTTTCCAAGCAGGACCAGGAGTTTGCCAGCCTCCAAGCTTGGTAGCTCAGTCAGCAGCCAGTCATCCGGCGTGATTTCAAGCAATGACCCGCCTTTGACGTCCACGGCTTCCCGCAACAAGGCAAACACAAGTCGCTGTGCTTCGGGCTGCGTACCGGGGGCGACCCGCACCGCCGCCCGGCCACCTTCATCGCGCAGCGCCCGCCGCAAGGCGTCCTGCAACGAGGTCTGGCTGACCTGCAAATGGGGGGGGGAGGGTCGTGAGTTGGACATTCTTTTGATGATTCTAGCAGAAACCTACTAGCGAGGCGTATAGAAATGCGCGACAGCGCCCTGATTGGCCTCTTTTGGCCCGACTGCGCCAAAGCTTCAATCACTCGGCGCGATTTACCCCTTCGCTTTCGCGCGAAAATGCTTATATTAATGTCTGTTCATCTTGGGAGGTCCTGATTCCTATGCGTCGCCCTGGTCTTCTTGTCACCGCTTTTGCGGCCCTAGCTATGGTTTTGGTGCCAGTCCTGGCCGATGCCAAGCCGGGTGGCAATTCATCTTCCGGCAGCCGCGGCAGCCGGACCTATTCCGCGCCACCGCCGACCAAGACTGCGCCCAATACCGCGCGGCCCATGGAACGGACGGCAACGCAGCCTTCTGGCCCGCAACAGGCCGGCGGCGCCGCGCGTCCTGGCATGCCGCCGCAAGCACAGCCGCAACGTTCCTTCATGGGCGCGCTTGCTGGTGGTTTGCTGATGGGCGGCCTGGTCGGCATGCTCTTTGGCGGTGGGCTTCTGGGTGGTATCGGCGGCCTCGGCGCCATGCTTGGCATGCTGCTGCAAGTGGCGCTGATCGGCGGGCTGATTTGGTTCGCTCTCCGCCTGTTCCGCCGCCGCCAGGCCGCGCCTGCCATGGCCGGTGCTTCCGGTTATGCGCGCCAGATGGAACCCGCGCCCATGGGCGGTGCTGCTGCCCCGGTCGCAGGCGGCGCCTATGCCGCGCCCGTGCGCGATGTCCAAGTGACGCCGCAGGATTATCAGGCGTTTGAGCAAACCCTGATCGAAGTGAACGCCGCTTGGTCACGCCGCGACTTGAAGGGCCTGCGGGAATTCGCAACCCCTGAAATGGTTAGCTATTTCGCGAATGACTACCGCGATTTGGATGCGCGCGGCTGGCGCAATGAAACCCGCGATGTGAAGCTGGAAAGCGGTGACCTTTCCGAAGCTTGGCATGAGGATGGCCTGGATTACGCGACGGTTGCCATGCGCTTCAGCTTGCTGGATGCGACCTTCGAACAGGCCAGCGGCAAGATGGTGGAAGGCAGCACGACAGAACGCCAAACCTCGACCGAGCTTTGGACCTTTGTCCGCAGCGGCCCTGAGGAGCGCTGGTTGCTCTCGGCTATTCAGCAGACCGCCTGAAGTAACGCCGCCGGCATGGCCTGCGCCATGCTGGCGACGATTTCCCCCGGTTCGACTTTGGTGTAGGTCGGCCGCGTGGCACAAAAATCCTCTGTACATTTCGCTTTTCCTCGCAGGCGCGGGCTTTTAGGGCTTGGCGCCGGCTTGGCGCTTTCCTGCCCTGCCTTGGGCCAGCAGCGTTTTCCCGAACGACCAATACGCATGATTGTGCCTTGGGCGCCTGGTGGCCCCACGGATGGGCAAATGCGCGCATTATGCGAAGCGGCAGGGCGCCGCCTGGGACAGCCAGTGTTGGTGGAAAATCGCCCTGGCGCGGCCGGAACCCTCGGCGCTTTACATATCGCGCGGGAAGCGCGGCCAGATGGCTATACAATCGGCCAAATCCCCAATGGAGTCTTCCGTCTGCCGGCGCTGACGGATCGCCCGCTATGGGACCCGATGCGCGACTTTACCTATATCCTGCGCCTTGTTGGCTATATGGGCGGCATCGTGGTGCGCGCCGATGCACCATGGAAAGACCTTGCCGCCTTGCTGGCTGATGCGCGGGCCAATCCCGGCAAATTCAGCTACGGCACGCCGGGCGCGCTGACTTCAGATGTGCAGATGACCCAATTGGCCCGCATGGCAGGCATTGATTGGGTGGCGGTGCCGTTTCGGGGCGCTGCACCCAATCTGCAGGCGCTGCTGGCGGGCGATATTCATTTCTCAGTGGAAACAAGCGCCTGGGCGGAAATGGCCCTTGATGGCCGGGTGCGGCCGCTGGCGCTTTGGATGCGCGAACGCGCAGCACGCTTCCCCGATGTGCCCACGCTGATGGAACTCGGCTTTCCGATTGATGGTGAGAGCAGCTATGGTATTGCCGGCCCGCGCGGCATGGACCCGGCAATGGTTGACATTCTGCATGATGCGTTTCGCGATGCGCTGCACGATCCCGCCCATCTGGCCGTGATTGCGCGCTTCGATATGCCGCTGCGCTATTTGGACACTGCCGCCTACCGCGTCCATGTGACTGCGGAAAATGAGGCAGAGAAACGCCTGATGGTTGAAATCGGCGCGCCGCGGAACTGAAAGCCGTCAGCCAAGCCCCATCACGCGCGGCAACCACAGCGCCAAATCCGGCACGGCCATGACGGCCACGGCCGAAAGCAACATGGCCAGCACCAGCCAGATCACCCAAGGCACGGTGCTTTCCATGGAAACCCCTGCAATCCGGCAGGACACCATCAAATTCACCGCCATGGGCGGCGTGAATTGCCCGATCGCGATCATCATGGTCAGCACCACGCCAAACCAGGTCAGGTCCCATTGAAAGGCAGCGGCAATCGGCAGCAGTACCGGCAGCAGGATCAGGAAGATCGAAATACCATCCAGAAACATCCCCACAATGATCAGGAAAATCGTGAGCAGCGCCAGCGTGCCGCCTGAGCCAAACCCAAGCCCCACCACCCATTCCACAACCGGGCGCACAATACCAAGCGTACTGGTGGACCAAGCGAAAACCGTGGCCAAGGCAATGACAATCAGAATGACGGCGGAGATTTCTCCAGCCTCCACCAGCATTTCATAGACATCGCGCAGCGTCAGGCTGCGATAGACGAAAAAGCCGATGAAGAGCCCATAGAATACCGCAACCACCGCAGCTTCGGTTGGCGTGAAGAGCCCAAGCCGCATGCCGCCCAGGATCACTACTGGCGCCAGCAGGCCCCAGAAGGCTTCCTTGAAGCTCTGCCAGACGGCAATGGCTTCCTTCTGCCGCGCCTTGCCGCCGAAATCATTCAGGATGGAAATGATCACCACGGCGGCGATGATGCAAAGCCCCGCCAAAATACCAGGGATCATGCCGGCGGCGAAAATGGCGGGCACGGAAACACCCGGCACCAGTACGGCATAGACAATAAAGGCAATCGAAGGCGGGATCAGGATATCGGTGGCCGCAGCAGCCCCCACGGTGCTTGCGATGAATGGCCGCGGATAGCCATCCTCCGCCATGCTTTTCGTCACCACCTGCCCCACCGCCGCGCTGGTGGCGGGCCCTGAGCCCGATATGCCACCAATCACCATCGCGACCAGAACGGCGACGGAAGCAAGCGCGCCGCGCCCCGC
>CAMCHA010000095.1 GCA_945874515.1 Asaia bogorensis | reverse complement strand
ATCACCGTGCGCCTGGTGACGGATCAGATCAATCTGGTGCAGGCGCGTGATGGTTCGATTGTTTCCGGTGCAGAGGCGGTGACGGAAATGACCGATGTCTGGACCTTCCAGCGAGACCTGGCCAATGCCGACCCAACATGGCGCTTGGTCGGCAGCACTGCTGCTTAGTGCGGTGTTTGTAATGGCGGGGTCCGGGGTAATACTATTACCCCGGCAGGGGTTCGGGGGCAGAGCCCCCGATATTCCATGATTCAGAACCTTGCCTATTTGGATTTTCTGCCGCGCCTGCCCCTGTGGCTGATTTTATTTTTCGCGTCCCTTGCCCTGATATTTCTTGCCTATGGCCTTTATCAGCGCGCCCGCGGCATCTGGTGGCGGGCGCTGGCGGCGGTGATCCTGTTGGGCGCCCTTTGTAATCCGCGTTTGCTCCGCGAAGAACGCGAAACCCGCCCCGATATAGCCATCCTGGCCGTTGATCGCACTGACAGCACGCAGATTGCTGATCGGGCTGAGCGCATTGCCGCCGCGCGCGCGGCTTTGGAAGCGCGGGCCGCGCGCTTGCCCGCGCTTGATTTGCGGGTGGTTGAAGTACCGGAAGCCGGCCAGCGCGGCACGGCGCTGTTTTCCGCGCTCGGGGCAGCCTTGGCGGATGTGCCGCGGGCGCGGTTGGCGGGCGTGATCGCGCTGACCGATGGCCAGGTGCATGACGCGCCGGCGCTGCTGCCTTTTGATGCGCCCTTTCACGTGCTGCTGCCTGGCCGCCCTGGGGAGGTTGATCGGCGCCTGCGTCTGGTCTCGGCCCCTGGCTTTGGCATTGTCGGCCAGCAAGTGGAATTGCGCGTGGTGATCGAGGATTTGGGCGCGCCGGCTGGCGGTAATGCCGGGCTGATTATCCGCCGTGATGGTGGCGCTGCGCGGCGTGAGGAAATCCCCATCGGGCGCGAACACGCGATTTCCGTCCCCGTCGCGCGTGGCGGGCCCATGGTGATTGAGTTGGAGGCAGAGCCCCGCGCTGGAGAGGTGAGCCCGCTCAATAACCGCCAGGTGGTCACGGTGAATGGCGTGCGCGATCGGCTCCGCGTGCTGTTGGTCTCGGGCGAACCGCATGCCGGCGAACGCGCTTGGCGGCGGCTATTGAAGGCCGATCCCAATGTGGATCTGGTGCATTTCACCATTCTGCGTCCGCCGGAGAAGGATGATCTGACGCCGCTCAATGAATTGGCGCTGATCGCCTTTCCGGTGCGTGAGCTGTTTCAGGTGAAGCTGCGTGAGTTTGATCTGATTGTGTTTGACCGCTTCACCAATCGCGGCCTGCTGCCGCCAGCCTATATGCGCAACATTGCGGATCATGTGCGCGCGGGTGGGGCCTTGTTGATGAGTGTCGGGCCGGAATTTGCAGGGCCCACATCGCTCGCCTTCACGCCTTTGTCGCAGGTGCTGCCGGCGCGGCCCATTGGGCGCGGCGCGGGGGTGGAGGAGGCGCCGTTCCGCCCACGCATCAGCGCGCTTGGCGCGCGGCATCCAGTGACCGAGGCGCTGGCTGGGGCGAATACCGCGGCGGCGGAGGCAAGCTGGGGCCGCTGGTATCGCTGGCTGCGCGGTGAGGCGCGCGGTGGCGTGGCGGTCATGGAAAGCCCAGAAGGGTCGCCCTTATTGGTGCTGGATCGCGTGGGCGAAGGCCGGGTGGCGCTGCTAATGTCGGATCATATCTGGCTATGGGGGCGCGGGCATGATGGCGGCGGCCCACAGGAAGAATTGCTCCGTCGCATCGCCCATTGGCTGATGCGCGAAACCACTTTGGAAGAAGAAGATTTGACCGCGCGGATTGAAGCAGGGCGGATGGCGATTGCACGCCGCAGCCTGGAAGCGGCACCAGCGCCTGAAGTGACCATCACCGCGCCCGATGGCACGCGCAGCACTGCGCGGCTGGAAGAAGCGGGCGGCGGACGCGCGGTTGCCGATGTTGCGGCGCGCATGCCCGGCGTGTGGCAGGTTGGCGATGGCAAGCGCGTGGCTTTCGCCGCCGCGGCGGTCGCCAATCCGATGGAAATTGCTGATCTGCGCGCAGATGGCGAAAAGCTGCGCCCGCTGGTGCAAGGCCGAGGTGCCATACGCTGGCTGGGGCAGGAAGCGGCGCCCGTACTGCCCGAATTGCGCATGGTGCCGGCGGGGCGAGATTTCGCGGGTGCAGGCTGGATTGGTCTCAGGCGCAATGCGGACCACAGCGTGCTCAGCGTTTCCGCCTTGCCGCTACTGCCGCCTTGGTTGGCGCTGTTGCTATTGCTCGGCACCGTGGTGCTGGCCTGGCGGCAGGAAGGGCGGTGATACGTGTCCCGTGAACATTCGTTCACCGGATACGTACTAAAGTTTTTTTGGTCGCATTTTCCGAGCCGCCAAGTGTTTCCACTTGGCTTGAAAATACTCCAAGCAGCGCCCTTTTCAGCGCGGTTTCACCGCGCTGACGCTACCCGCATCGCGGAAGGTGCGGGCAGTTCAATCTCGATCTCAAGCGTGGACATGTCCCCGCCGCGATCCAGATGCACATTCACCTTGCTGGGATCAATCGCGACATAACGCGCGACAACCGCCACCAATTCCTGTTGGAGCTTCGGCAGAAAATCCTCACGATTGCGGCCAATGCGCTCATGCGCCAGCACAATCTGAAGCCTTTCCTTGGCGGCGACGGCGCTATCATCCTTGCGCCGGCCACGGAAGAAATCGAGCCAGGACATTACGCAGCCCTCCCACCAAATAGGCGCCGGAACAGGCCCTTGCGCTCTGCTTCCAGGAAGCGATGCGGCACATCTTCACCCAGGAAGCGGGAAACCGCATCTGCATAGGCTTGGCCGGCGTTGCTTTCATTATCCATGATCACCGGCGTGCCGGTATTGGAAGCGCGCAGCACGCTTTCGCTTTCCGGAATCACACCAAGCAGCGGAATGGCCAGGATTTCGCGAATATCCTCCAGCTTTAGCATTTCGCCCTTTTCCACGCGGTTCGGGTCAAAACGCGTCACCAGCAGATGTTCCTTCACCGGTTCGCGCTTTTCTTCCGCGCGCTTGGATTTGGATTGCAGCACGCCAAGAATGCGGTCTGAATCGCGCACGGAGGAGACTTCCGGGTTCGTCACCACAATCGCCTGATCCGCAAAATACAGCGCAAGCAGCGCGCCCTTTTCGATGCCGGCGGGGCTATCACACAGGATGTAATCGAATTCCTTGGACAATTCCTCGATGATCTTGGCAACCCCTTCCTTGGTCAGCGTATCCTTGTCCTTGGTCTGGGACGCCGGCAGGATGGAAAGGGATTCAACCCGCTTGTCGCGGATCAGCGCCTGGCTCAGCCGTGCCTCACCCTGGATGACATTGATAATGTCGAACACCACGCGCCGTTCGACACCCATAATGAGGTCGAGGTTGCGCAAGCCCACATCGAAATCAATCACCACCGTCTTCTTGCCCCGCTGGGCAAGGCCGGTTGCGAAGGCGGCGCTTGATGTCGTCTTGCCGACGCCGCCCTTGCCCGATGTCACCACGATAACCTGAGCCATATCCTCTGCCTCCCTAAGACTCTAACGCACAACGATCAGGTGATGGGGTCGAAGCGCATGCGCTCACCCACCAGCCGCACCTGCATCGCCTTGCCAATCTGTGCTGCCGGAAAGCCTTCCCGCACGGCGTAGAAGCCGGCGATGGAAACCAATTCCGGATCGAAATTCAGCGCGAAAACCCGCGCTTCCATATTGTTCGCACCACCCGCTATGGCGCGGCCACGCAGCGCGCCATAGACATGGATATTGCCATCCGCAATCACCTCGGCCCCCGCATTGACGGTGGAGGTGATGATCAAATCAGCACCTTCCGCCCAAATGCGCTGGCCGGCGCGCACGGGCTGGTCCACCACCATGGTCGCGCGTGCGGCAGCGGGCTTGGTGATGGGCAGCGGCGGGGGAGGTGCGGCCTGCGCGGCCTCACCAGCCGCAGGCGCGGGCGCTGCGGTGATGTCCTCATCCGTATCCTTGCCGCCTATGCTCCTCACCGGGGGCAGCCCGTAGGATATCGCCACATTGCGCATTTCTGCCGTGCCGCCGGTGGTGCCGATCGGCATGATCTCAAGCTCCCGCAGGCCCTGGATCAGACCGGGGAAATCCACTTCGGTAGGCGGCACCTGAATGTCACTCAGGCCAAGTACAATCGGCGCAAAGCGCAGAAAGCCAGGTGCGCGGCGGAATTGGTCGCCAATCGCCGGCACCACCACTTCCGGGCGATGATCCAGCAGGCGCAGCACAAGCAGATTGAAATTCGCCCCGCGCAGGCGAAAGGGTTCAATGCGGGTGGCGTTATCTGGCCTTGGCGCGGCGCTTGGCATGGAACTCCTAGGGGCTCGATCTCGATGCGCCTTCGAGTTATCCACAGCTTTTAGTGGGTGTCCCCGGCGGCACCCACAACATATAGCGTCTTCTGGTTGGCGGGCGAAGGGGTTGCGTGCTTCCTGCTGATCCCGCAAGGCCTTAGAGGCCGATGTTCAGAAACACCGCAAAGCGCGACTCGGGGCAGGGTCGGACGGGGCTGACCGGAACGCCAAGCTCGGGCAGAATGGTCACCCTGAAGGAGCCCCGATTATGAAGCCCATCCGCCTTGCCGAACCCTTCCGCGCCGTCTTCTACGCACCGTTTTATGTCGCCGAACAGCGCGGTTTTTACGCGCGCCATGGCGTGACGGTCACCCGCGCCACGGCCGGAGACCCAACAAAGGCGGCGGAGGCTTTGCTGGCAGACCAGGCCGATGTCGCCTGGTCTGGCCCCATGCGCGTGATCATGATGCGCGCGGCCGATCCCGCCTGCCCCTTGCGGTCCTTCTGCGCGGTGGTGATGCGCGATCCCTTTATGCTGCTCGGCCGCGGCGCCAATCCTGGTTTCACCCTGAAGGATTTGCCGAAGCTGCGTTTCGGCAGCGTGAAGGAAGTGCCGACCCCTTGGTGGTGCTTGCAGGATGATCTGCGCCAGGCGGGCGTGGACCCTGACGCCATGGCGCGCGTGACTGACGGGACAATGGCGGAAAACGCTGATGCAGTCGCGAATGGCAGCTTGGATGTCGCGCAAATGTTCGAACCCTTCGCGACACGGTTGGAAGCCAAGGGCGGCGCGGTGTGGCACAGCGCTTCTGATCGGGGGCCGAGCGCTTACACGGCGCTTTATGCAACGGAGGCGAACATCCAGCGCTTTGGCGCAGAGTTCGAAGCCATGACGCGCGCCTTGGCCGATGCGCTGGCTTATGTTTACGCGGCACCTGCGGCAGAGATCGCGGCCAGCGTCGCGCCGCTTTTTCCCGATGTGACATTGGCCGAGCTGACCCATGGCCTGGCGCGCTATCAGGCGGCGCGGCTGTGGCCGGAAACACCGCATTTCCCCGAAGCGGCCTTCACACAACTACGTGGTGCCATGAAAACTGCTGGCGTGATCAAGCAAGAACCAAGCTTCGCCGATTGCGTGGACCACGCGATTGTGACGCGCGCCCTGGGTCGTTAGGGGCAGCGCATGAGCAAGCAACGCGCCCGGCGCGCCGATTACGCCATGTTCGTGCCCATCACGACACGCTGGATGGACAACGACGTCTATGGCCACATCAACAACGTCATCTATTATTCCTGGATAGATAGTGCGGTGGCGCGCTTCCTGACCTCCTCAGGGTTTTTGCATATCCCGACTGCACCGGTGATTGGCCTGGTGGTCGAAACCCAATGCCGCTATTTCGCACCCATCGCTTTCCCGGATGACATCACCTGCGGGCTCCGCTGCGGGCGCGCGGGCAATACATCCGTCCGTTATGAGGTCGGCATCTTCCGCAATGATGAAGATGAGGCGAGTGCTGAGGGCTATCTGGTGCATGTCTATGTGGATCGCGCCACGCAGAAAACGCCAACACCCTTGCCGGAAAATCTGCGCGCCGCGCTGCAGCGCATCACCCTGAACCCTTCTTAATTTCAAGGAACACCTTATGTCTGTTGCCCCCCTCAAGCGTTTCGCCATTCTGGATGATTACCAAGGCGTAGCGCTTTCCCTCGGCCCCTGGGACAAGCTGCCCAAGGGCGTTGAGATCACCGTCTTTCGCGATACCATCACCGATCACGCGGCGTTGGTTGAAAGGCTGAAGCCTTTTGATGCCATCCTCGCGATGCGCGAAAGAACGCCCTTTCCGCGCAAGCTGATCGAAGCGCTGCCCAATCTCAGGCTCATCATCACAACCGGCGGGCGCAATCGTTCCATTGACGCAGCCGCCTGCGCTGAGCGTGGCGTGGTGTTTTGCGGCACGGGCACATCGGGCGATCCGACGGCGGACCTCACCTGGGGGCTGATTCTGTCCTTGGTGCGCGATATTCCGCGCCAGCAGGATGCGCTGCGCGCCGGGCGCTGGCAGACGCATATCGGCCTTGGGTTGGAAGGCAAAACGCTTGGCGTGATTGGCCTTGGCAAGCTTGGCGGGCGGGTTGCGAAAATCGGCCAGGCCTTCGGGATGAAGGTGCTGGCCTGGTCCACCAACCTGACCGATGAACGCGCAGCCGAGATTGGCGCAACCCGCGTGGACAAGGCAACTTTGCTGCGCGAAGCCGATGTAGTGACGCTGCATTTGATTCTGTCCGAACGGTCGCGCAACACCATCACCGCGCCCGACTTGGCCCTGATGAAGCCAAGCGCCTTCATCGTGAACACCAGCCGCGGCCCGCTGATTGATCAGGCAGCGCTGATTGCCGCACTGAAGGAAGGGCGCATCGCCGGCGCTGGCTTGGATGTTTTTGATATCGAGCCCATGCCCGCGGACCACCCAATCCTGAGCGCGCCGAATACCGTGCTGACGCCGCATTTGGGATACGTCACGGAACAGAATTACCGCACCTATTACGACGTGGCGGTGGCAGCGACCAATGCCTTCCTTGCCGGCGCCCCCATTGGAGTGATCAAGCCATGACAAGCCCCTATGCCACGCCCGAAGGCTGGGCTGGCTGGACCCAGGCCGCGCGCGATGCGGCTTATGACAATCTGGCCGGCGTGGCGGATAGCGCGGCGCAGGTCGCCAATCGCAATACGCTGTCTGAGGCGTTTCGCGCCAAGCATACTGGGCATCTTGATCTGCCTTTTGGCAGTGGCGCGCGGGAACAATGGGATCTCTACCCCGCCGCGCGCGCCGATGCGCCGTGCTTGGTCTTCATCCATGGCGGCTATTGGCAGCGCAATCGGCGGGAAGATTTCGCCATTATGGCCGAAGGCGCCTTGGCCGCCGGTTGGTCGGTTGGGATTTGCGGCTATACGCTGGCGCCTGAAGCATCCATGACGCGCATTGTGGGTGAAATCCACGCCGCGCTGGATTGGCTCGGCGCGCATGGTGCGGCGCATGGCGTGGCGGGTAAGGTGGTTGCTTCCGGCTGGTCGGCAGGTGGGCATTTGGCGGCGCTGGCGGCGGAACATCCCTTGGTAGTCGGCGCGCTGGCTATCTCCGGCATCTATGAATTGGCGCCACTCGCCGAGACCAATTTGAACGACAAGCTGCATTTGATGCCCGCCGAAATCGCGGCGCATTCGCCGATCCGCCGGCCGGTGGTGCAAAAGCCGATCGCCATTGCCTATGGCGCGCGGGAATTGCCGGAACTGCGCCGGCAAAGCCGTGTGTTTCATCGCCACCGTGCGGAGGCGCAGGCACCCGGCGCGCTGATCCCAGTGCCAGAGGCGGATCATTTCCGTGTGCTGGAAGCGCTCTGGCGCCGCGATGGGGTGTTGTTGCGCGCAGCAGCGGAGGTGTGGGCGGCGGCGGGGTAGCCCGCCCCATCCCCCAAACAAAAACGGCGCGGGAAGGCCCCGCGCCGTTTTGTTGACCTAAAATCAGGCGTGAATTACGCCGAC
>CAMCHA010000094.1 GCA_945874515.1 Asaia bogorensis | reverse complement strand
CTTGGCTTGGCCGGGCGGGCGCGCTTCCTGGCTGGCGATTGGGCGGCGGCAGTCAGCCGTCGGTTTGATCTGATTCTCTGCAACCCGCCCTATATCGAAAGCGCGGTCATCCCAGCGCTGATGCCGGAAGTGGCGCGCCATGAACCGGCCTCGGCGCTGGATGGCGGGGCGGATGGGCTTTCGGCCTATCGGCGCATCATCGCCGATCTGCCACGGCTTTTGGCCCCGCGCGCTGTCGTGGTGCTGGAATTGGGTGCTGGCCAGCAGGCAGCGGTGGAGGCGCTGGCCAAGGCAGCCGGCCTTACGCCCGAAGCCTGCCGGGCCGATCTGGGCGGCGTCCCGCGCGCCCTGGTGCTGCGCGCGGCGTGATTTTGCCCTTGGCGCGGCGGGGCATAAGGGGTAGAAGGTTTTTGCGGTGAGGGTAGGAAGTTCGCTTCCCCTCCTTGATCCCGAAAGGCGGTAGTTTGTTCCGGTCTTTTCGGCGCCGTTTGGATGCAACAGATTCGGAATTCAGGACGTAATACTGGGCCTTTGCCCGCTGCGCCCCGAAAGTGCCGAAGGCGGAATAGCGAAACAAGATACAGATGAACATAAAGCGCATGCGCGGCCGGGGCGGTCAACGTAGTGGTGGGGGTGGCCAGTACCGCCAAAGTAGCGGTGGGGGCGGCAGTTCAAACGGCAGCCAGCCGCTCAACCGCAACCATGTTTTTGACTCGAACGGGCCGGATTTGCGGCTGCGTGGTACGTCGCAACAGCTTTTCGAAAAATACCTCCAGCTTGGGCGCGACGCGACTGGCGGTGGGGATCGCGTGATGGCGGAAGGCTATTTCCAGCATGCAGAGCATTACTTCCGCATCCTGAACGCCATGAACCAGGCTGCGGTGCAGCATCAGCAATATCAGCAGCGCCGCTATCAGCCGCAGGATGGCCCGGATGGCCCGGATGGGCCTGAAGGCCCTGAAGGTGGCGAACAGCCCGAATATCGCGGTGAGGCGCAGACCATCACGCCTGATCTGAATGAAAGCGGGGCGGAAGTGGTTGCGCCTGCCAGGCCAGCGCCGGCGCCCGAAGCCGCCTGAACCAGCGCCGCTGGTAGCACCGCGTGTTGCGGAGGAAACCATGCCCGTAAACCCCGCTGACGGCGCCGTGCTAGGCGCGCTTTATGGTACGGACGCCATGCGCGCTGCCTTTGGCGAAGACGCCTATCTCCAAAAGATGTTGGATGTGGAAGCGGCGCTGGCGCGCGCGCAGGCTGCGCTTGGCATTATCCCGGCTGAGGCCGCCACCACCATTGCACGTGTGGCGCGCGCCGAAGCACTGGACCGCGCCGCCTTGGCCGCCGCCACCCGCAATACCGGCTATCCGGTGGTGGGGCTGGTCGATCAACTCTCCAAACTGGCCGGGGAAGATGCCGGGCGCTGGACCCATTGGGGCGCCACCACGCAAGACATCATGGATAGCGCGCTGGTGTTGCAAATCCGCGACGGCTTGGCGCTGATTGAAGTTGATTTGCGCGCGACTATTGCTGGCTTCGCGGCAATGGCAGCGCAGCATCGCGCCACAGTCATGGCCGGGCGGACGCATCTGCAACACGCGCTGCCCGTCACCTTTGGCTATAAGGTTGCGGTCTGGGTCAATCCGCTGATCACCGCTTTGGAACGGCTGGAACAGCTTCGCCCGCGCGTGCTGCGGCTTGGTTTTGGCGGTGCTTCTGGCACATTGGCCTCATTGGGGGATCAAGGCTTGCCGGTGGCCGGCGCCTTGGCGCGAGAGCTTGACCTGATAGAAGCCGATATCCCTTGGCATGTGGCGCGCGATGGCGTTGCGGAAGTGGCCTGTTGGCTTGGCGTGCTCTGCGGGAGCCTTTCGAAAATCGGCACGGATGTGATGCTGCTGATGCAAACGGAATTGGCCGAAGTGGCGGAACCGCATGTGCCAAAGCGCGGCGGGTCTTCCACCATGCCGCAAAAGCGCAACCCGATCGCGTGTGAGTATATTCTGGCGCAGGCGCGCGGCGTACATGCGCTGGTGCCGCAAATGCTCTCGGCCATGGCGCATGATCTGGAACGCGGCACCGGCCCCTGGCAGGCGGAAGCACTTGCCCTGCCGCAAGCTTTTCTGCTGACCCATGGCGCAGTGGCGCAGGCGCGCTTCCTGGCCGAGGGGCTGCAAGTGGATGCGGCCCGCATGCAGGCCAATCTGGAAGCGACGCATGGCATGATTATGGGTGAGGCGGTGATGATGCGGCTCGCCCCCATTTTGGGCCGTGGCGAGGCGCATCATAAGGTAAATGACGCCTGTGATGCGGTGCGGGCTGAAGGCATCACACTCGCTGCTGCTTTGTCACGCATCCCGGCGATTGCGGCGCGGTTGGATACGGCGGCGGTCGCAGCCATGACCGACCCCAGCAGTTACCTGGGCAGCGCGGGCGCCTTCACGGATCGCGTGGTGACGCGGGCAAAGGCAGTGCTGGAAGCGTAGCGCAAAACAAGAGGCGGGATTTACCAGTGGCTGGGCCGGCCCCATATGCTGACGATGCCGTCCCTTGCCCGTGCCCTTTTGGTTCTGCTGCTGGCGCCGCTTTTGGGCGCACCGGCCGAGCGTCTGCCCACACCAGACCCTCTGCGCGCCGCCGGCTGGCAGAAGGGCGGCTGGCGCGGCATCAATCCCGCGACATTTGAAGCCCTAACTGACGGGGGGCTCCGCATTACCGGAATGGGGCAAGCAAGCTTCGTCTGGCGTTCTGTCATCACGGCTGATGCCTGCCTGTTTTGGCGCTGGCGGGTGGATCAGGGGCCGCCGCCCACGCCCTTGGACCGCAAGGGGGGCGATGATCGTGCCATCGCCCTCACGGTTGGATTTGACGGCTGGCCGCCGGATGCGAGTTTCTTCCAAAAGGCGCAACACACCATGGCGCAGGCCATGGCCGGGGGTCATCGCCTGCCGCGCAGCATGGTTTCCTACACCTGGGGCGGCACAGGGCAGGAACCGCGCCCCTTCACCAACCCCTATGTGGCCGGGCTCGGCAAGGTTTATGTATTGCGCGCGGCCAATGCCCCGCGTCAGCAATGGTTCGACGAAAAAGTGAACCTCAGCCGGGATTGGCGCAGTGCCTTCAAAGGAACGGCGGTGCCGCCGGTGCTTGAAATCATGATCGGTTCGGATGTGGATGATACCAAAGCGCGGCTGGACGCGCGCGTAGACAGCATCCGCTTCGCCCCCTGTTGAAGGTGTGGCGCCGGCATGATCCGGTCCAAGGCGCCAGGCTGCAGTAGTAGTAACGCGCGGGGCTCGGCTTTCTTGGCATCAATTTGAACCCTGAGGCCAATGCCGCCAATCGCCCAGAAATTGGCCGCGCGGGTGATCCCGTGCGCGTGCTGATCCGCCAAACGGATGAGGAGGCGATGATTACGGGGCATGCCCTTGCATTGGTGGAGCGGGCATAACCCTTTACTGGCGCTTGGGGAAAGGCAAGCATGGCGGGAAACCAACAGGAGGACCCCATGCTCGATAACCCCCCGCTGCTCACCATTCATCGCGGCCATCGCCGACCTTACCGCGCGCTTATTGAGGCCTTTCGCGGCGCGCAGACATCGCATTTGGCGGATGCCATGGAAGGGCGGGGTGCCCTTGATTACCGCATCAAACCGATGGACCCCGACAATGCGGTCTTCGTCGGCCCGGCGCTGACCGCGCTCGCCTATCCTGCCGATGTCGTCGGCGTCTATGGCGCGCTTTTGGAAGCCGAAGCGGGCGATGTGATTGTGGTCGCGAATGATGCCTATACCGCGACGGCCGTCATCGGAGATCTCGTTGCGGGCATGATGAAGAACAAAGGTGTGGCGGCTTTCGTGACAGATGGCCTGGCGCGCGACCGTGCGGGCATTGTCGCGTCCCGCCTGCCGCTATTTGCCGCTGGCATCATGCCAGCATCACCCGCGGCAAATGGCCCGGCGGTGGTCGGCGCGCCGGTCACGCTTGGCGGGCAGCATGTGCGCCCGGGCGATATCATTGTCGGCGATGCCGATGGCGTTGTGGTGATCCCACAGGATCAGGCGGAAGCGGTGCTGGAAAAACTTGCTGCCGTGCGCGCCGCCGAAGCCCGCGCCATTGCCGCGGTGGAAGCGGGCGCCACCGCCAATGACCGCATGCGCGCCATTGTCGGGAATGCGCGCATCATCAGCGCATAGCGCATTTAGGCGAGGCAAAAGCGCAGCAGGCATGCATCAAGCGGACGAACCTGAACATTCGCCGTGGATCAGCCTCCAATGCGGCTGCATACTCGACGCAACCGTGAGTGTCGTGGTGGGGAGGCCTAAACATAGGCCCAGGTCAGACCTCAGAGGCTGTAGTGATGCCCGTCGTCAAGAAGGCTGGCTCATGCCAAGCCCGTCGCTCAGGCGCGCGGTTGGACGGGCTGCAATACCGCGCCTTCGACAGTAAGATAGTGTCGCATGCCGGTCACCACCGCTGCTCCGGTCGCCAATTGGCCGAACTGGCGCCCCACCCTAGCCAGCCGCCCTGGCCAAGCCATTGGCTCCAACATCCAAATGAATTGAAGCAATGATGAGCAGCGCGATGAACAAATTCTTGGTTGAGGTCCGCGCATTTACGTTGCAAATGGTGATGCATCACGAGGAGAAATACTCGTCTCGCTGAACCTGCCGCATTTGATGCGTCTAATCCTTTGAGAAACAGACTTTACCAAAATCAGTGCCATTTCATGGGTGCGCGTCATTTTCAGAATATTAACTTAGATGTGCGATTTTAATGGCGAGGAGCAAAAATGCTTTCTGGCCATACCTACACCAAGTCTCTTGGTGCGAAGCCTCAGAATTCGGGGGCGTCCATTTGGCCCGACGGATCTGTTCTCGTCGGCGAAGTCAATTTGGTATTCCAGGGAAATTATAGCAATCTTGCCCCCCATGAATTCAATCTTATCGCATCAACTTGGGAGCCTGTGACTGGCACAAATGCCAATGACTTTATCAGCAATTCGGGCGTTACTGATGATACCTTAATCGGCCTGGCGGGGCACGATACCTTATTGGGATTCGGAGGTGTCGATCTTCTCTTTGGCGGCGATGGGAATGACCTGCTGGACGGTGGCGATCTGGCTGATTGGCTTTACGGCGACAGCGGCGACGATACCTTGCTCGGGTCCGATGGCCATGACGTTCTTTATGCCGATAATCAAGCAGAAGGGGCTGGGGACACTAACAACAATCGTAATTTTCTGTCCGGAGGCACAGGCGATGACATATTACTGGGTGCCTGGGGTAAGGATTCTCTGGAAGGTAACGATGGTAATGATCTTTTGATTGGTGGTGTCTCGGGCGACTTCCTTAAGGGTGGCGCGGGGGCGGATATCTTTCTGATAGATCTTTCGACATCCCCCCAAAGCGTCAGTAATCTGCTTTCCGCTGATACCATCGCCGATTTCTCCTTCGAGGAGCGAGATATTCTCTCCTTTGGGTTGGCAGGAGGGGTGGTGAACAGCGCTTCGGGGCCAGCGCCTCTTGTTTGGAGCGGAGTCATGGCCGCGCCAAATGGACCAGAGCTGGGCTTGGTTCTTCCTGACAATGGTATTGGGTTGGGCTTCGTGCAGGCTTGGTTGATCGCCGCTGCGCCATCTGAGACTTCTTCCGGCGTCTGGTGTGCCATTGATCTCGATCAGAATGGTTTGCTTGGTGTCGAAGATATTCTGATCCGAGTCCAAATGCCTCTCCTTCAGGCGACAAATCTCTATCTTTATGCAGCGCCAGGAAGTTTTGGCGGCTTGGCAGGCGATGCGCGCGACGATGTGTTGACTGCTCTTTCAGAAGGGTCATGGGTTTTTGGCCTTGGTGGTGCGGATGCGCTGTTGGGCCAGGCGGCGACCGATCGGCTTTTGGGTGGTGATGGTAATGATTCATTGGCAGGCTATGCCGGTGATGATCTTTTATGGGGTGGGGCAGGAAATGATTGGCTGCTTGGAGGTACCGGGCATGATGCGCTCTACGCTGAGGGGATGGCGCTGGGGGAGGAAGACGATATCGCGGCGCTAAATCGTCTTGAAGGTGAAGAGGGCAACGACTCATTGTTTGGGGGGCGAGGCCTTGATCTTCTTTTCGGGGGCAATGGTGCAGATTTTTTTTATGGGGGCCACGGTCATGATTCGCTCGAAGGTGGAGCTGGTAACGATACGTTAATCGGCAGCGATGGCGATGACATGCTTGTGGGCGGTGGTGGAACAGACAGCATCGAAGGCGGGAGCGGTAATGACCGGATAGTCTGGACGGATAATTTAGATCGTTTGGATGGCGGCGATGGGTTTGATTGGCTGATTGTTTCTGCGGGTCTTTTTGTTGACCTTGGCTTGATGGAAAACCAAATCGTAGGAGGGGCCTGGGCCACAGGCTTTGAGGCTGTAGACGGTGGTTCTGCTACCGCCAGCATGACCCTGCTTGGGAGCGCCGACGGGAGTTATCTTATTTCTGGGGTGGGAAATGATAGGCTTTTCGGTGGTGCTGGAGATGACATTCTTCAATCCGGCGCAGGAAGTGATACTCTTAACGGTGGAACAGGTGCGAACATCTTGGAAGGTGGCACCGGCAATGATCTCTATATCGGCGTTGGGCCAGATGATTTGGTACTCGAAAATTTTGCTGAAGGGTTAGATACTATTATCTCAGCAATTGATTTCTACCTGCCGCCAGAAATCGAGACGCTGGTTCTGGCGCCATCAAGCGAGGCGACCCGAGGTTTTGGTGGTATCGCCAATAACTTTCTCTTGGGTAACGCCAACAACAATGAGTTGGTTGGAGGTGAAGGCGAAGATACAATCAGCGGTGCTGATGGTGCGGATACGTTAGATGGTGGTCCTGGTAGTGATAGCTTGTCTGGTGGCGCAGGCAACGATTGGGTAATTTATTCAGAAGTCTCGCCCCTTGGTGCCGGCGTTATCGTCAACCTAACAATGCTACTTGCTGATGATGCAGCGGGAATCGATACCCTATCAGGAATTGAGAATATCCTTACCGGGGATGGGGCCGATAGCCTTTTGGGTGATGCTTTTGAAAACATGATTTGCGCTGCTGCGGGCAATGACACTCTTGGTGGTAGCCTTGGTAATGACACGCTAGATGGTGGTTCAGGTGACGACAGCCTGAATGGTGATGGTGGCACTGATCTTGTTTCCTACGTCGGGATGACCGGTTCAGTCACCGTATCGATTGCCGGTGGGATAGCGATTGGTGCGGGCGGTAACGATACGTTGACTGGTTTTGAGAATGTGCTGGGCGGTGAGGGTGCGGACTGCCTGCTGGGCGATACATCCGCGAACCATCTCATCGGCAGCGACGGCGACGATACGCTGGAAGGTGCAGCTGGCGATGATCTGCTGGATGGCAGTTCAGGTAATGATTGGGCATTCTACGCGGAAGCGACCTCTGGTGTAACGGTTGATCTTGTCACTGGCAGAGCCAGCGGCGCGCATGGCGCTGATACTTTGGATAGCATTGAAAATGTACGGGGCGGGCTCGGCGCCGATAGCCTGCGCGGTAATGCCAATGACAATATTCTAGTTGGCGGCAACGGCAATGACGTTATCGACGGTGGCGAAGGCAGCGATTGGGCGAGCTATGCCTACCTAACCGCAGCGTCCCTGGGCGTGACAGTTGATCTGGCGCTTGGCACATCATTCGGTGCGGCGGGTAACGATACGCTGGCCGGCGTTGAGAATGTGATCGCCGGTGCGGGCGATGACAGCCTGCTTGGTGATGGGAATGCCAATCTGCTGGCCGGCGGCAGTGGCGCGGATACGCTCTCCGGCGGGACGGGCCAGGACACGTTGGATGGCGGCGCCGGTGATGATCGCTTAGAATTAAGCCAGCTGGATTTCCTCCACGCCGATGGCGGCGATG
>CAMCHA010000093.1 GCA_945874515.1 Asaia bogorensis | reverse complement strand
CGATCCCGCTTAATCCGATCCATAGCGGCGCGGGCGAGACGCTCCAGCGCCGTTTCGGAAGATAGCGCGGCAAGCGCGGGCGCAAGCCGCGCGGCGATGGCGGCGGTGCCATCCGGTTCAGCGAGCCGCCAGGAAGGGATGCCGGCGCGTAAGGCCGAATTTTCCGCCTCCAGGATTTCCAGAAGCTCGTGCAGCATATCGGCGATGGCGGCTTCCAGGAAACCGAGGGTGATATGCAGCGAAGGCGCATCGCCCGTCTGCGCCGCGGCTTCATGCATGACACCGCGCGGTAGATAAAGCGCATCATCTGGGTTCAGGGTAAGTGCATGCGGCGTGCTGGCGGGGCTTTGCTTATTGGCCCAAGGAGTCGCCCAGCTTGGCAGCGGAAACGGGATGTCATCCCAAACGCGCCAGGATTTGGCACCCGATACCTGCATGACCAGCACATCATGCGTATCAAAATGCACGCGGAAGCCCTGCGCGCCGGGCGGCGTCAGGTAGATGTTGGCCTGGACGGGGTGCAGGAAAACCTTCTCCAAGCCCCGGCATAATTGCGCGAGCGGCGCGTGCAATTCATAGATTTGCGAAACCACCAGGCTGCCGCCCACCATCGGCCACGGTCACGCGCGGCTGGCGCGCCGCATCAGTGCGCGGAAACGCATCAAGATCGGCGATGGAAAGCAGGCCCGCGTAACGATCCGCCGCGCCCGCTGGCAAAAGCCGCCAAGCAGAGCCTTCACGCAGCGCGGAGACTTGCTTAAGCGATAGGCCGCCAAAGGCCAAGCGCCAGGCCGCTTCGCCTAGGGTTTCGCTCATGCAGTGCTTCAGGTGCCGCGACGGCCGCGGCCAGTCTCATCGCGCGGGTCTGAATCGGTCATTGCCTTGCGCTACGTGCCGCGCCCATTGCCCTGGTCATCGCTGGGGTCAGCGTGAGTCAGTTCCGTGCCGCGCGGGCGACCACGGCTGCAACCCGACCCGTCGCTTGGGTCGGCGTCGGTAGCAACGGGGATGGCCGGGGCTTCCCGAAGCGATTCGGCAAGGGTTATGTCTTTCGCATTGTGCGGCATAGCCTGACTTTCCCACTACGTAAAAACGACGGTGCGATTGAACATTCACATCCAGTCAATAAAAAGTGAAGAAAATTTCATCAACAACATGGAAAGGGGGGCACAATTCCCATCATTCTTCAAAGTCGAACAGGCTTTTTTACTCATTCTTATTATTTAATAATATATTTTTGGCTAATATTTGTGGCGCCCTAAATTGATCTTTGTCTTGCGAAGGGGCAGATTAAGAGCTCTATTCGGCCCACGCGCGTTGACGTGACCGAGAACGGAGAAATTGATGGCTGAGGCCAAGCCGCTTGAAAGAATGTCGTCCCTGCCATTGCACGCGCTCAACGTGGCTCAGTTACCTGCATTTCTGGCGACCCTGGCGGATGCTTCAGCAGCATTTCTGCGTGCCTCAGGCTTTACCGCCAAGCCTGGCGACGTCGCACTTATTCCCGGTGCGGATGGTTTGGTTGGCGCCATGGTCGGCATTGGAAAGACAACCTCGCCATGGAATTTCGGCGCTGCGCCCTGGGCACTGCCTGCCGGAAGTCGTTGGCATCTCGTCTCGGATGATGTTGATCCCGCACATGCGGTGCTCGGCTGGCATTTGGGCGCCTATCGTTGGTTGCGCCACAAGCAGCCCCAACGTGCTCCGGCTGAATTGGCGCTGCCAGCTGGCACCGAAAATGCGGTGATGATGGCCGAAGCCATTTGCGCTGCGCGAGATTTGATCAATGCGCCCGCAGGTGAATTGGGGCCGCAGCAATTGGCAGAAGCCGCTGCCGCGCTTGCCCAGCGCCATGGTGGGCGTGCCGAGATCATTACCGGTGAGGCGTTGTCGGAAGGTTTTCCCTGCATGGCTGCGGTTGGCGCAGGCAGCCCGCGTGCGCCCCATTTGGCCGTGCTGCGCTGGGAAGGTGATGTGAATGGCCCACTTGTTGCGCTCTGCGGCAAGGGCGTTTGTTTCGATACCGGTGGGCTGGACCTCAAACCTTCAGCCGCCATGCTGCGGATGAAGAAGGATATGGGTGGTGCCGCGGTGATGCTGGCGGTGGCGGAAATGGTCATGCGCGCCAAGCTGCCGCTTCGCCTATTGGTGCTGATCGGCGCGGTGGAGAACGCCGTATCCGGTAACGCGATGCGTCCCATGGATGTTTTGCGCTCGCGCAAAGGGCTGCGCGTTGAAATCGGCAATACCGACGCTGAAGGAAGGTTGGTCTTGTGCGATCTGTTACAATTCGCGGCTGAGCAAAACCCCGCCATGATCTTGGACGCCGCCACGCTGACCGGCGCGGCGAGGGTAGCGCTTGGCCCTGACTTACCTGCGCTTTTCAGCAATGATGATGCTCTATCGGAACGGCTTTTGGCGGCCGGCTCGGCCGTACAGGACCCGCTTTGGCGGCTGCCGTTACATGATGGATATGATTCCTGGCTTGATAGCCCCTTCGCGGATCTTTCCAATGTTTCACAGAAACCGATGGCTGGCGCGGTAACCGCCGCGCTATTTCTGCGTCGTTTTGTGCCCGAAAATCAGCCTTGGGCACATCTTGATGTCTATGCCTGGAATGATTCTACACGCCCCGGTCGGCCCGAGGGTGGCGAAGCACAGGCAGCACGTGCCATCTTCACAATGCTACGTGATTTCAGGAGAGGAATGTGATATGAACCTTTCGTGAAACCGGATTGCGGCAAGAAGCGATCTACAATTGCTTTCATGGTCGCAATGAAAAAGTACCGGCTGAGAAATGGTCTAGGTCAGTTACACGCAAAAGGAAGATTACAATGGCTAACAACAATGGCTCAGAGCACCTGGTCAAGGTCTTACAGGAAACGATCGTGACCCTGGTGCGCCGCGATACCAATGATCTGTCATCCCGCCAGCTTGGGGTGATGCTGATCAGCTACCTGGCTGATGGCCCGCATACGGTGCGCGGCTTGGCGGCGAAGCTGAATGTTTCCAAGCCCGCCATCACCCGCGCGCTGGACCGCCTGGGTGATCATGATCTTGCGCGCCGCAAGCCAGATCCTTCGGATCGGCGTTCCGTATTGGTGCAGCGCACGCCGAAGGGTAACGCCTTCATGCGGGAATTGCGCAATACCATCCTGGCGGCTGAACAGCGCGTGAATGAAGCGGCGAAGGCCGAAGGTAACCGCAAGTAATTGCGCAAGCGGTGCCGGGCCTCATTGCGCCCGGACCGCCCTTCGCTTGACAGGCCGGCGCGGCGCTGCTCTGGCAGTGACCGCGCCGTTTGGGCCCTGTCATGACCGATTTTGCGTTCATAATCTCGAAAATACTGTGGTTTCCGGCGCGGCCGGGCCATTTTGCGCTGCTGGTCGGCGCGTTAGGTCTTGCCCTGATTTGGCGCGGACGCCGCTTCGGCCGCTGGCTAGTCTTGGCCTGCCTGACCTTCTTTTTTCTGCTCATCGCCACGCCCATCAGCCAATTCATTCTACTGCCCTTGGAAGACCGCTTCCCGCGCCCAGCTGAAGCGCCCGCGCGCGTTGATGGCATTGTGGTGCTAGGGGGCGCGGTGGATCAGAATATCACCGATGCGCGCGGCATCCCCGCCATCAATGGTGCGGCTGAGCGCATGACGGAAACAGTGGCACTCGCGCGGCGTTTTCCCAATGCGCGCATTGTCTTTACCGGTGGCCAGGGTTCCTTTGTGTATGGTGGGCTGACCGAAGCCGATGTGGCCCGGCAATTATTTGAAAGCCTCGGGCTTTCAGGGCCGCGCGTGATCTATGAGGCTGAAGCGCGCAATACGCATCAAAATGCGGTGCTGACGCGGGATTTGGTGCAGCCCAAACCCGATGAGGTCTGGCTGCTGGTCACCTCGGCCAGCCATATGCCCCGCGCCATGGGGGTATTCCGCAAGGCCGGCTGGCCCGGAATCATTGCCTGGCCAGTAAATTACCGCACCGGGCATAGCGTCGCCGCCATGTATGATGCGCCCTTTCCGGAACGGCTTGGTCAATTCGAATGGGGCTTTCGCGAATGGCTTGGCTTGGTTGCCTACCGCCTGATGGGGCGCACGGATGCGGTTCTGCCGGCGCCATGAGATCAGCCTTTTTGCCATCATCGCGCCATGGAATCATGCGAAGCTTCGTGTCATAAAGGGGTGAAGAGCGCCGGAGTTCCTGAAAAGTTTGCGGCTGACTTGTTCCAGCGCTGTTCTTGCGCCCCTGATACAGGAGACACGTCCATGCTTCTTCGCCTGCCCATGATCCTGCTGGCCTTAGGCGTTACAGCCTGTGCGCCACAAACGAACACGTCTGTCGAACGTCAGGCGCTCGGCATCCAGGGCACTGTCTATCGTGGCACGATCATCGCCATGCGCCCCATCACGGTCAGTGGCTCACGCAGCGGCATCGGCCCTATCGCGGGTGGGGTCGGCGGCGGCTTTTTGGGCAGCACCATTGGCGGCGATTGGCGCGCGCGCACGGTGGGTGGCGTGGTTGGGGCGCTCGCAGGCGGCCTTGCCGGCGGCGCCATCGAACAAGGCGCCACGAGCGGTGAGGCGATGGAATTCATCATCCGCCCCGATTCAGGCAGTGAACGCGTGATCACCCAGACCAATGAGCTTGGCCTGCAAGTGGGTGAGCGCGTGATGGTCACTGAAACCGATCGCGCGCGCCTTTCGCGTGAGGTGCCAGGCACGGCGCCACCGCCGCGCTGATGCCTGATGTTGGCCTAAACCACCAATTTGGGTTTAGGCTTCCCCCCGAAGGCGCAAGCACGCGCCAGGCAAGGGTATTGCCATGGATTTGGTGATCAAGGGCAATTGTATCGTCACGCCGTATTCTATCGGCCCGGCGGAAATCGGCATTGTAGGGGAAAAGATCGTCGCCATTGCCGCGCCGGGCAGCCTGCCCACGCCGCCCGGCGCGCGCGTGGTGGAAGCTGGCGATAGCATCGTGATGCCTGGCGGCATTGACCCGCACACGCATTGTCTTTGGCCAATTCCCGGGCCGGGTGGTACGTTGGAACAAACCCAAGGCGCATCCGTGGTGGGCCGCGCTGCGCTTTATGGCGGCACCACCAGCATTTTGGATTTCGTGCGCTGGACCCATGGCAAAACCATCGAAGGCGCCATTGCGGAACGGGAAGCAGCTTGGAAGGCCGATGGCTGCCCGTGCGATTACGCCTATCATATCATGGTGGAAGGCGATTTGCCGCCCGATATCCCTGCGCAATTGGGGGAGGCGATTGAAGCCGGCCACGCCACCACGAAAATCTTCACAACGGATATCACACCTTCCCGCAAGGGCCGCATGGTGGATTTTGGCGATATCTGGGAAGTGTTTCAGGTGCTATCGCGCAAGGGCGGACTTGGTGTTATCCACGCCGAAGACAATGACATTGTCATGCATATGTACGCCAAGGTCTTCCGCGAAAACCGCGCAGGGTTTGAGAATATGGCGGAGGTGCATAATACGCTTTCGGAAGATCTTTCCTTCCGCCGTGTGATGCGCCTGGCAGAACATGTGCCGGGAACGGCACTTTATATGATGCATGTCTCCGCCGGCAATGGCGTGCGCGCCATTCGCGATGCGCGCGCCAAGGGCCTGCCCATCTATGGTGAATCGCTGCATCAATACATGCTCTATACCAGCGAAGATTATAAGCGCCCGAATGGGCAAATGTATCACACCTACCCATCGCTGAAATCCCAGGCGGATCAGGATGAGTTGTGGGCTGGCGCGCGGGATGGGTCCATTTCCTGCGTTGCGACCGATGAACTTTGCTGTTCCTTGGCGGTGAAAACACAAGGCAAGCGCGTGGATGACACAACCGGCGGCAATTCCGGCGTGGAACCGCGCGTGGCAGTGATGTATACGGAAATGGTCGGCAAGCGAGGCTTTACGCTTCGGCAATTCGTGGATGCGGTTTCCACCAATGCGGCGAAGATCATGGGCATGTACCCGCGCAAAGGGGCGATTGCTGCCGGCGCGGATGCGGATATCTGTATCCTTGATCCCAAGCTGAAGCGCATGGTGCGCGCGGAAGCGCTGCATGAAAGCGATTATACGCCCTGGGAAGGGCGCCAGGTGGATGCCTGGCCCGCCATGACCATTCTGCGCGGCAAGATCATGGTGGAAAATGATCGTTGGGTGGGTGATGCCGCCGGCGGCAAATGGCTGCCGCGGCGCATTGCGCAGGAAATCCGCACCGCGCCTGCCGTATGAACCCACCCGCGCTGCGCGCCCTGATCGCCGATAGCCTGACGCTTTGGGGCGTGGCTGGGCGCGTGGATATTGCTGATGCGGGCGCAAGAATCACCGTCGGTGATCTGGTGCTGCATGTCGCGCCAGCCCTGCCGGCAGAAGCGCCGATGCGCTGGTGGTTGATGCGCGAAGCCCGGCGGCGTCCCGCGGCTTCCATGCTGGGGCTGCTGCGCAGCCTGCGTTATGCGCTGAATGCAACCAGCGCTGAACCGGCGCGTGCACGGGTTGCGGCGCCATCGTGATTCCCGTTTCGGTCATCACAGGCTTTCTTGGTAGTGGCAAGACCACACTGCTGCGTTCCGTATTGCGCGATCCCGCCTATGCCGGCAGCGCGGTGATTGTGAATGAATGGGGCGATATCGGGCTTGATCATGAACTATTGGAAACCTCAGAAGAAAATCTTCTTGGCCTGGCCAATGGGTGCCTCTGCTGCACCACACGCGGCGATCTGGCGCGCACCCTGATAGATTTGGCGGCACGACGCAGATCGGGTGCTGTCACCTATCATCGCGTGCTGATCGAAACATCGGGCCTGGCTGATCCTGCGCCTATTTTGCATACGCTTTTGGTGGATCCGACCATTGCGGAGAGCCATCGAGTCGAGGCCGTGGTGACGGTGGTGGATGCGCTGCTGGGGGCAGAGACCATTGCGCGCCATCCGGAAGCCACGCAGCAAGCCATGCTCGCGGATCGGCTGCTGCTCAGTAAAAGGGATCTCGCACCCGATACCTCAGCACTGGAGGCGCAGCTTGCCGAACTAAACCCTGGTGCGCCGATCTTGCGCGCGGTGCAGGGTGCCATTCCGCCTGATATGCTCTTTGCCTCGGCCGCCCGACCGGAAGCCTTACGGCATTGGCTGGACGCGACCGCCACGCCCAGCGCTCGCCACAGCGCAGGCGTGGAGACAATCTCCATTCTGCGCGAGGACCCTATCCCCGGCGTGGTGCTGCCGCTTTTCCTGGAAGCCTTGGCCGAACATGCTGGCGAGAAATTGCTGCGCATGAAAGGCATCATCCGCGTTGCGGAAGTGCCGGAAAAACCCGCGGTACTGCATGGCGTGCGCCATGTGCTGCACCCGATCGAATGGCTGGAGGATTGGCCATCGGCGGATCGGCGCTCTCGCCTGGTGCTGATCGGCCAGGGCATTCCGCAATGGTGGCCGACGCGGCTGCTGGAAGCCTTGGAAGAAGAAGCGCGCGGCTAACCCGCAGCGCGAATGGCCGCCCAGATGCGTTCGGGTGAGGCCGGCATTTCAATATGGGTGATGCCAAGCGGGCGCAGCGCATCCACCACGGCATTGATCAGCACGGGCAAAGCGCCAACCGTGCCGGCTTCTCCCGCGCCTTTCACGCCAAGCGGATTGGTCTTGGTTGGCACGGGGTTGCTCTTCACCACCATATCCGGGAGATCCGCTGCGCGCGGCATCAGATAATCCATGAAGCTTGCGGTCAAAAGCTGGCCATTGGCGTCGTAGCGAATATCCTCACCAAAGACTTGGCCAAGCCCCTGCGCCACGCCGCCATGAATCTGCCCCTTCAGCAGTAGCGGATTGATCACCGTGCCGACATCATCCACAACCACATAAGCAACGGTCTGCGCTTCGCCCGTTTCAGGGTCTATTTCCACTTCCGCGATGTGGCAACCATTCGGGAAGGTTGCATCGCCCGGGCGCCTGATGAGCAAAACGGAAAGCCCAAG
>CAMCHA010000092.1 GCA_945874515.1 Asaia bogorensis | reverse complement strand
GGCTTTGCCATGGGCGGCGGCTTCATGCTGGTGGAACGCACCGATCTGCGCGTTGCGGTGCATGATGCGGTTTTCGAAGTCTCGGAAGCCAAGCGCTGGCTGCTGGGTGGCTATAATCACGGGCATCTCGCCAATCTTGCCTATCCGGTCGCGATGGAAATGGCGCTTGGCTTTCGCTTCACCGCTGAACGCTTCCATCAGCTTGGCTTCATCAACCGCCTGGTGGCACCAGAAGCGCTGATCCCGACAGCGATGGACATGGCACACCACATGCTGACCCTGCCGCCTGCAGCGCGCGTCAATACCATTCATATGATGCGCCGGATGCGACCGGCGCCGACGGCTGCGCAACAAGCCCTGGCCGCGAAGCTGCATGAGCATGGCGACAAGAGCGATCTTCTGGAAAGCCGCGCCGCCTTCGCGGAAAAACGCGCGCCGAATTTCAATGGCTGGAATGATCCGGCGGATCGCTACCGCATGCCGGAGATTGAGCAGGACTAGTTTGGTCGTATTTTCCGAGTCGCCAAGTGATGCTCACTTGGCTTGAAAATACTCTTAACCCAAAAACTCCCTCACTTCCCGCGCCGCATCGGCAAGCCCCATGCGGCGCAGCAGTACGCCGGAAGGCAGTCCCGCCAGCAGCCGCGATGGGCAGGACCGATCCAGCATCACGAAAACGCCCTTGTCATCAGCGCGGCGGATCAGTCGGCCAAAAGCCTGGCGCAGCCGATGGCGCGTGATGCGGTCATCATATTCTTTCGGCCTGCCTTCCGATAAATGCAGGCGGCG
This sequence comes from Asaia bogorensis, assembly GCA_945874515.1. Classification (GTDB taxonomy): domain Bacteria; phylum Pseudomonadota; class Alphaproteobacteria; order Acetobacterales; family Acetobacteraceae; genus Neoroseomonas; species Neoroseomonas bogorensis_B. The sequence goes on along the minus strand of CAMCHA010000092.1, from coordinate 7,213 downwards.
TTCGCGGTGGAGGATACTCGGCCTCGGCCAGGGCACACGGTCGAACACCAGCAAGCGCAAGGAACGGCCCGGCACATCCACGCCATCGCGCATGGCATCCGTGCCGAGCAGGCATGAATTCTCCTCGGCACGGAAAACATCCACCAAAGTCGCGTTATCCATCGCATCAATATGCTGCGCGTAAAGCGGCAGGCCGGCTTCTTCAAGCGCAGGTGCGATGCGCGCATGCACATCGCGCAAGCGTCGAATGGCGGTGAAAAGCCCCAGCGCGCCACCACCGGCCGCCAGAAACAATTCCCGCATCGCGCCCGCGATTTGCGCGGTGTTTTCCCGCGCCACATCAGTCACCACAATACAGCGCGTGCGCGCGGCGTAATCGAAAGGTGAGGCAACAGCAGCGCGGATCGCGGGCAGCGGCAAATGCACGGCCCCAGTGCGGCCTTCCGCTTCACGCCAGGCTGCTTCGGGGTCGTCTTCGTCAGCCTCCGTCGCATCACGCAAGGTCGCTGAGGTAATAAGCACGCCATGCGCGGGGGCCGCGACCTGCAAGGCGAAGGGAATGGTCGGATCAAGCCAATGGCGATGCATGCCCGCATCCGAATCCTGCCCGCCGCGCCTTTCGATGGAAAGCCAATCCACCATATCGGGCCGCGCGCCGGGCGAGGGTTCTTCGCCACCAATCCGCGTCAGCATGGCGCGCCAAGCAGCCAGCGACATCAGCACGCGCCGTTCGAGAGAACCGCAAATCGCCTCAATCCGCAGCCGGTCATTGGCTTCTATCTCGGCGGCTTCATCTTCCATGCGTGCGAGCAGCTTTTCGCGCAAATGCCGCACGGGCGCTTCCAGGCGTTGCAGCGCCCGTTCAAGCACGCTGGCGATTTCCGCCATATCCGGATTCAGCGGAAAAAGATCACATTCCGCATCGTAAAGCCCGGCTTCCTCAGCGGCGGCATTACGCGCGCGCACTTGCCGGCGCACGGCGCGCAAAAAAGCTTCGCCGGGATTGGCGGGCGCGCCCACCAAATCAAGCGCACCTTCATCAGTCAACCGGCCAGACCAACCCCCAGCGGGCAAGGCGCGCGCCGCTTGCAAGGCGGCTTCCAAGGGCGCCTGCAATTCGGGCTTTTCGCCGACCAATTCTTCCAGGCGACGCTTCAGGCCGCGCGCGCGGGAACGCCCGCCTTCCGCGCCCAAAATCCATCGGCGAAGTTCCGCCATCTCCGCACCGGTCAGATCAGCGGAAAAGGCGCTATCGGCGGCGTCGAACAGATGGTGGCCCTCATCAAACACCAGGCGCAAAGCGCGGCCATCCTCACCACCACCGAGTGCGGCCTGAATCATCACCAGCGCATGATTGGCAATCACAATCGAAGCGCCGCGTGCGCGGCGGATGGAATGTTCGACAAAGCATTTGCGATAATGCGGGCAGGCGGCGTGGATGCATTCGCCGCGCCGATCAGCAAGTGGCATGATTGTGTTGGTGCCGAATAATTCCGAAAGCCATCCCGGAAAATCGCCGCCCAGCAAATCACCATCGCGCGTCGCTGCCGCCCAGCGTGCCACCAGGCCAAGCGCCACCCCCTGCCCCGGCATGGCGGAAAAGCCGAGCGCATCTTCCAGGTTCAACAGGCAAAGGTAATTTTCGCGCCCCTTGCGCAGCACCACGCGGCGGCGGCGTTCTTCCGGGTCGGGGAAAAGCCGTGCGGTTTCTTGATCAATCTGGCGTTGCAGATTGCGGGTGAAGGTGGAAATCCACACTGGCGCGCCATTGCGTTCCGCCCAAAGACTGGCCGGCGCCACATAGCCGAGTGTCTTGCCCGTGCCTGTGCCGGCTTCGGCCAGCACCAGCGCCGGCGCGCCCTGATCTTCCCGCGGCGCAAAAGCCGCTGCGGCGGCGGATGCGTAATCAGCCTGTTGTGGGCGTTGTTCCGCCCCCTCCCCCAAAATCTGCGCGAGCCGCGCCCGCGCCTCATTCGGTTCAATCCCGAAGGAGGATGGCGGATTGGCGGGCGCCGATTCTTCCCATTCCGGCAGGCGACGCCAGACGCGCAGACCCTCCATGCCCGAACGCGCGGCGGGGGCACCGAGTGCGGCAAGAACGGAACGCGCCCAGGGCCAGCCTGCTTCGCCCATGCGCGCGGCCAGGCTTGCGGCGTCGCGGTTAAGTGGCGCGGCACGATCATCGGCCAGACGCCGGAGCAACTCGGTCGCGATATCGGGCAATAACGCGACAGCCGCTTCATCATCACGCGGCGCGGGGAGGCCAAGCGCCAGGGCAAGGCCGCGCGGCGTGGGCGCGCAGGATGCGGCGGGTAGTGCGAAGGCGAAAAGTTCCAGCACATCATGCGCGCCAGCAAAGCCCGGCATGCCAAGGCGCCGCGCTGTGGCTGGCGCATGCACCAGCAATGGCGCAGACTCGGCCAGCCGTGTTGCTGCGCTGCGTGCCGGCAGGGTTTCGATGCTGCCATCGGTATCCAGCACCACGGCGCGCCCCTGCCCCGCCACCAAAGCGAGCACATCCGGCAATAGCAAACGCGGCGCGATCGGCCCTTCAGCCATGCGGTTCAGGCGATACTGACTGGCCAGGATGGGCGACACGCACGGAACTAAACATCCTGGCGCGCCGATATGCGGCGTATTTGAAAGCCGGTCTTGCTTTGCTCGAAGCCCGCATTCTCATAGAATTTTAGGGTGGATGGCTGTTTTGAACCGGTCATCAGCATGACCTTGTAGCAGCCAGCCTCCCAGGCTGCCGCCACGGCAGCGCGCAGAAGGCGGGTTCCGTAACCTTGGCCGCGATGCCGCGCGTCTGTCACAACATTTTCGATCAAGCCGTAAGGCTTTCCGCCGTTTGTGAGATTTGGAATGACGATCAAGGTACAGGATGCCACAAGCTCGTCATGCAGCAGACCAAGCAGAACCGTACTGCCAGGAATCTGGTTGATGGCGTCCAGCCGGGCAGTCGCCAGGTCGCGCGAAATCGGTTCATCGGACGGGTTAAGATGCGGATAAAGGTTGAGCAGGCCCTCAAGATCAGAAGGCAACGCCGCGCGGATCGAAAACCCTTCCTGCTTGGATCGGTTCACGTTCACAAGGCGACCCGCGCCTTAGGCGCGGGGCAGCCTTTCGGCGATTTGCACGGCGTTCAGCGCGGCACCCTTCAACAACTGATCACCACACAGGAAGAAATCGAGCCCCCGGTCACCAAAGACCGGATTGGCGCGGATGCGCCCGACTTCCACATCATCCTGGCCTGTCGCGGTCAGCGGCATGGGGTAAAGCCCCGCTTCAGGGTCATCCACCACCTTCACGCCCGCCGCCTTGCGTAGCACTTCGCGCGCCGCTTCCGGCGTGACAGGCCGTTCGGTTTCAATCGTCACCGCTTCAGCATGCACACGGAAGGTCGGGATACGCACGGCAGTGCAGGAAATCGGCAAATCCGGCATGCCCATGATCTTCCGGCTTTCCCAAACCACTTTCATTTCTTCGCGCGTATAGCCATTGGGCTGGAAGCTATCGATCTGCGGAATCACGTTGAAGGGCAACGGGTAGCGGAACACCTCATGCCCCGCCTTCACCCCATCCACCAGCACGCGGCGGGTTTCGCGTTCAAGCTCCGCCATGCCTTCCGCCCCGGCGCCGGAGGCCGCCTGATAGGTGGACACAATCACGCGCTTCAGGCCGAAAGCCTGGCGCAGCGGTTCCAGCGCCACCACCAGAATGGCCGTGGTGCAATTGGGGTTGGCGATCAGCTTGGCTTGGCCGATGGCACCGGCATTCACTTCCGGCACCACCAACGGCACATCATCCTGCAAGCGAAAGGCGGAGGAATTATCCACCACATGCACGCCAGCCGCCACCATGGCCGGCGCATGGGCCTTGGCGAAATCACCCGAAACCGCGAGCAGCGCCAGATCAAGGTCACGCATGGCGGCATCGCTGAAGGGCTCAATCTCGGCCTCACCAAGCGGGGTTTTGATCTTGGTGCCGGCGCTACGGGCAGAGGCAAACAGCCTGAGCGAGGTCATCGGGAAGGCCCGACGCCCCAGAACATCCACCAATTCGCGGCCCACCGCACCGGAGGCCCCAATCACGCCGACACGCATTGCAATTTTCCTGTGGTAAAGATTGGAAGCGGGCGGTTTAACGCAGAAAGCACAAAGATGGAACAGGCTGAAAGGGCCGGGCCTCGCCACCTGCGCGCGGCCTGCCTATAAGCAGCCCTTCCAACGCTTAAGGATAGTCACTGCCCATGTCCGCCGCCGCTGATCTTTCCGCCGTGAAGGCTTGGCCCTTTGAGGAGGCGCGCAAGGTCGCGACCCGCCTGGCCGCTTCCGGCAAGAAATCGGCGCTGTTCGAAACCGGCTATGGCCCTTCCGGCCTGCCGCATATCGGCACCTTTGGCGAAGTGGCGCGCACAAGCTGGATCCGCCACGCCTTTACGCAGCTCACGGGCCTGCCTTCGCGCCTGATCGCCTTCAGCGATGACATGGATGGGCTGCGCAAGGTGCCGGATAATGTGCCGAATAAGGAAATGCTGGCCGGGCATATCGGCCGGCCGGTCACGGCCATTCCTGACCCCTTCGGCACGCATGAAAGCTTCGGGCACCATAATAACGCGCGGTTGCGCGCCTTTCTGGATGCTTTTGGCTTTGAGTACGAATTCGCGTCATCGTCCGATTACTACCGTTCCGGAAAGTTTGATGCGGCCTTGCTCCGCATGGCGGAAAACCACGCCAAGGTGCTGGAAGTAATCCAGCCGACGTTGGGCCCTGATCGCCGCGCCACCTATTCGCCCTTCCTGCCCATTCACCCGAAAACCGGCGTGGTGATGCAGGTGCCCATGGAAGAAGTGCGCCCGGATCAGGACATGCTGGTTTGGCGTGATCCCGATAGTGGGGAGCGTTTCGGCACGCGCATCACGGGCGGGCATTGCAAGGCACAATGGAAGGCGGATTGGGCGTTGCGCTGGTATGCGCTTGGCGTGGATTATGAAATGTCGGGCAAGGATTTGATTGATAGCGTCCGGCTGTCTTCCGCCATTTGCCGCGTGCTGGGTGGCGCGCCGCCTGAGGGCTTCACCTATGAGCATTTCCTGGATGAGCAGGGCCAGAAGATTTCCAAATCCAAGGGCAATGGCCTGACGATTGAGGAATGGCTGCGCTATGCGCCACCGGAAAGCCTATCCCTATTCATGTTTAACCAGCCGCAGCGTGCGAAGCGGCTTTACTTCGACCAAATCCCCCGCGCCGTGGATGAATATCTGCAACACCGCACCAGGCTCCGCACCACGCCAGATGCCGCTAACCCCGCCTGGCATATCCATGGCGGCGCAGCGCCGAATGACCCGGAGCCACCGGTTTCCTTCACCATGCTGTTGAACCTGGCGAGTGTGGTGAATGCGGATGATCCTGATTTGCTTTGGGGTTTTCTGGCGCGCTATGCGCCGGGCGCCACGCCGGCGACGCAGCCTTTGCTTGGCAAACTCGTTTCCTATGCAGTGGCCTATTACCGCGATTTCGTCGCCCCCACGAAGCGCTTCCGCAACGCAAATGAGGCTGAGCGGGAAGCACTATCAGCGCTGATGGTGGCTTTACGAGATCGCGCGGCGGATCTGGAAGCGATGCCGGCGGAAGAACGCGCCAAGGTCGCACAGGATTTGGTCTTTGATGCCGGGCGGCGCGAACCCTTCCTGGAAGCGGGCAAGGATGGGCGCATGGGCGTGTCTCGCGCCTGGTTCAATGCGCTTTATCAGGTGCTGCTTGGGCAGGAAGAAGGGCCGCGCTTTGGCGGCTTCATCGCGCTTTATGGCGTGGCGGGCACCATCGGCCTGATCGAAACCGCGCTGGCGCGGGCGGAGAGCCCCAGCGCGTGAAGCCGCAGGGCGCCATGTCCCTGTTGAAACGCTTCGGCCCGACCTGTTTCGGGCTGATCCTACTATTGGGCGCGCTTTACGTGGTGCAGCGCGAATTCCGCGGGCTTTCCTGGCAGGATGTCCAAACCGCGCTGCATGCCACACCGTCTGCCTCACTTTGGCTGGCAGCCGGCTGCGCCATTGGCGCTTATCTATTGCTTTCGGCCTATGACCGGCTGGGGTCCATCTATGCCGGGCATCCGGTTTCCTGGCGGCGATCCTTTTTGGCTTCCTTCTGCGCCTATTCGCTCGCGAATAATATCGGCTTTGCGACAGTATCCGGGGCGGCGGTGCGCTATCGTTTTTATGCCAGTTGGGGCTTGGCGCCAGTTGCCATTGCGAAGGTGATTGCCATTACCTCCCTCACTTTCGGGCTGGGGGGCTTTGCCATTGCAGGGCTGGTACTGGTGCTGGAACCTGACCTTCTGACATTTCTGGGGCCAGGCGCGCCGCGCTGGATCTTGCCGCTGCTTGGGTTTTTCTGCTGGGCGATTGTAATCACCTATGTGGTGCTGGCGCGCTTCGTGCCGCATATCAAGCTTTTCGGGCATCAGATTGATCTGCCCGGCTTTCGCATCGCGCTGGCCCAGGTGGCGCTAGCAACCACGGATGTTGCTGTCACGGCCATGATTTTCTTCGCACTATTGCCGCCAGCGGAAGGGCTCGGCTTCCTTCATTTTCTGGGCATTTACATCGCAGCCTATATGGCGGGGCTTGCGGCCAATGTGCCGGGCGGCATTGGCGTTTTTGATGGCGCCATTCTGTTTGCGCTGGCGGGCTTCATGCCCACCCCCGTAGTGGTTGGCGCGCTGCTGCTGTTCCGGCTGTTCTACTACATCATCCCACTTTTCCTCGCCGGTGCGCTTTTCGCAGGCTTCGAGGTCAGCCAACGCCGCAAGCTGGTGGGGCGGCTGGCGCCGGATCGTGGCATTGCGGTTTCCTTTGAAGTGCCGGCACTGGCGGGCCTTACTGGCCTGGCTGCTTTGGTGCTGATTTTCATCGGCGCGCTGCCGCCCAAGCCAAGCTTGCTCGGCCTAGTGCCGGATTTCCTGGAAGAAGCCGGGAGCCATTTCGCCGCCTCCGTCGTGGGCTCCCTGTTGCTCGCCGCCGCTTATGGGCTGGTGCGGCGGCTGACACTGGCCTGGTGGGCCTCAGTTTTTCTGCTGCTGAATGGCGCGCTGATCCTGGTGCTGCGTGGGGAACCGCTTTGGCTGATCGCGGCTTTTCTGCTGGTGCCGCTATTGCTGACCACGGCGCGCGGCGCGTTTTATCGCCATGCGCGGCTGATCGGGGAGGCTG
>CAMCHA010000091.1 GCA_945874515.1 Asaia bogorensis | reverse complement strand
CCACCCTGGTTGATTTCACTGAATCCGGTGAATTGGGTGTCTTCATTGATGAGGAACAATTGAAGGCGCTGGAGGCAAAGATGCAAAAGCGCGGCTATCTGGAAGGCCGCGAAATGGCGACCACCTTCAATATGCTGCGCGCCAATGATCTGATCTGGTCTTTCGTGGTGAACAATTACCTGCTGGGGCAGGACCCTTTCCCGTTTGATTTGCTTTATTGGAATGATGATTCAACACGCATGCCGGCGCGGATGCATTCCTTCTACCTCCGGCGCATGTATCAGCAGAATGATCTGATCAAGCCGGGCGGGATTGAATTGCTGGGCGTCAAGCTTGATTTGCGTAAGATCAAGCTGCCGACTTACATTCTCTCAACGCGGGAAGACCACATCGCACCTTGGGCTTCCACCTATCGCGCGACGCAGACCTATGCGGGCGATATCCGCTTTGTGCTGGCGGCATCCGGCCATATCGCCGGCGTGGTCAATCCGCCGGATGCGGGCAAATACAGCCATTGGGTGAATACTGAGCTGCCGGCGGAACCTGAAGCCTGGTTGGCGAGTTCAACGGAATTGGCAGGCTCCTGGTGGCCCGATTGGCAGCGCTGGGTAACTGGGCAGGACCCGGCGCAGGTTCCCGCGCGCAAGCCGATAGGCGCGATTGAAGACGCGCCGGGCAGCTATGTGAAAGTCATGGCGCAGGATTGAAACGCGCGCATTTGGCGCGGTAGGGGCAAGGAAACACATCATGGCGGGAAGATTGGCGGGCAAGCTTTGTTTCGTGACGGCAGCAGGCCAGGGCATTGGCCGCGCCACAGCGCTTGCCATGGCGGCTGAGGGCGCGCGGGTGGTGGCCACGGATCGTGATGCGGCGCTGCTGGCAACACTCGCCGGCCCTAGCATCACCACGGCAGCGCTTGATGTGCTGGATGATGCGGCCATTGCGGCGGCGGCGAAGGCGGCGGGGCCCGTGGATATCCTGTTCAATTGCGCGGGCTTTGTGCATCAGAACACCATTCTGACCTGTACGGATCAGGAATGGGATTTCGGCTTCGCGCTTAATGTGCGCGCCATGTGGAAGGTGGCGCAGGCCTTCATCCCGGGCATGCTGGAACGCCGCCGCGGCAGCATTGTGAACATGTCTTCCGCCTGTTCATCCGTGAAGGGCGCGCCCAATCGCTTTCTTTACGGCACCACCAAGGCCGCCGTGGTGGGCCTCACGAAATCCATCGCAACCGAGTATGTCAGCCAGGGCATTCGCTGCAATTGCCTCTGCCCCGGCACGGTGGATACACCATCGCTTCATGACCGAATCGCCGCCAATGCCGCCGCGGCCGGGTCCGTCGAAGCCGCCCGCGCTAGCTTTGTGGCGCGCCAAGCCATGGGCAGGCTTGCCACCGCCGAGGAAATGGCCGCTTTGGTGCTTTATCTGGCTTCTGATGAGGCCGCTTTTGTCACCGGCCAGGCCGTTGTGATTGACGGCGGCTGGACATTGTAGGAAGCCCTCAACCGCTTCGTGAAGGAGAATGCAATGGCCAGCGAATTTGCCGTACCGATGATGGGTGCGATGGGTGCCGTAATCCTTGCCGGCATCAATGAGGATATGGCGATGCCCGCCTATATGATGCTGGGATGCATCGCCATGTTAATGGCGCTGCTGCTTGCTGCGGGCGCGGTGACGCTGCCGAATAATATGGTGCATGCGCTGGCATTCGCTGCCGCAGGCTTCGCGCTTTTCGGGCATGTGCGTGCCCGCCGTTCCAACTGATTTCGATAAGGGAAGAAAACCGCCATGAAACTGCTTCGCTACGGCCCGCTCGGCCAAGAAAAACCGGGCATTCTGGATGCCACCGGCACCATTCGTGACCTTTCGGGCGTTGTGCCCGACATCACCGGCGATGTGCTTTCCCCCGCCGCGCTGGCGAAGATTGCCGCGGTGGATGTGAATAGCCTGCCCAAGGTCGCCGGCAATCCGCGCCTTGGCTCGCCCGTCACGGGCATGAAGAACCTGATTTGCATCGGGCTGAACTATGCCGATCACGCGGCGGAAACCGGCGCGCCGATCCCGAAGGAGCCGATTGTGTTCCTGAAATCGCTCAATGCGCTGCAAGGGCCAAATGATGATGTGGTGATTCCGCGCGGATCGGTGAAGACCGATTACGAGGTGGAGCTTTGCATCATTATCGGCACGCGCGCCAAATATGTCTCGGAAGACAAGGCGTTGGATCATGTCGCGGGCTATGCCGTTGGCAATGACGTGTCTGAGCGTGAATGGCAGGCCGAACGCGGCGGCGCTTGGGATAAGGGCAAGGGGTTTGATACTTTCGGCCCGCTCGGCCCCTGGCTGGTGACGAAGGATGAAATCCCTGATCCGCAAAACCTTGCCATGTATTGCGATGTGGATGGTGTGCGCGAACAGAATGGTTCCACCAAGACCATGATCTTCGGCGTGAAGCAGATTGTGTCCTATGTCAGCCAATGCATCACGCTCAATCCGGGCGATGTGATCTTCACCGGCACGCCGCCGGGTGTTGGGCTTGGCAAGAAGCCGACGCCGATCTTCCTGAAGGCCGGCCAGACCATGAAGCTTGGCATTGCCGGGCTTGGCGAGCAGACGCAGAAACTTGTTGCCAGCGCCTGAAACAGCAACGCTGGTGATCTTCGACTTCCCCGCCCGTAAACCGGGCGGGGAGGCCCAAGCCCGCGCTTTGCGTGCGCTGGCCGAAGACATCGCTGCGGAGCCTGATCTGCTCTGGAAAATCTGGACTGAGGATAAGGCAGCCGGGCGTTCCGGCGGGATTTATCTGTTCCGCAATCGCTCGGCGGCTGAGGCCTATCACGCCAAGCACGCAGCGCGGCTGGCGGCGGTGGGTGTCACCGGGATTGAGGCTGTGTACCGGACCTATAACGCGGAACTTACCGCGATCACGCGCGGGCCTGTCAGCGAACCCTAGCCCCTGCCATAGCCCGCGAAATGCTTGGCCGCTTCGGCCAATTGCGCTTCCGTCAGCAACACGGGCTTCAGCCCCGCCGCCAGTAGATCGAGGTATTGGCCGGCGAGATTTTCAACCTCCAAAGCCAGCGCATGCGCGGCTGCCAGCGTGGCGCCCACGGCCACCACACCATGATTGGCGAGCAATACCGCCCGCCGCCCTGCCATGGCGCTAAGCGCCTTATCCGCAAGCGCCTGTGTGCCCGCCGTAGCATGATCTGCGCAGGCAATCGGCCCGCCCGCCAACAGCACCATGTAATGAAAGGCCGGAATACCCTTGCGTGCACAGGAAAGCGCGGTGGCGCGCGGGGAATGCGTATGCACCACGGCCATCACCTCGGGCCGCGCGGCGTAAATTGCCGCATGCAGCCGCCATTCGGAAGAAGGCCGATGCTTCGCACGGCCAAGCGGGCTGCCATCCATGCCCGTCGTCACCAGATCATCAACCGTGGTCCGCGCATAAGGCAGGCCGGCTGGCGTGATGATGAAACCCTTCGCATCGCGCGCCGAGACATTGCCGGATTTGGAGGGCATCATCCCTGCCTGATCCAGCGCTTGCGCGATGCAGAGAATTTCCCGCTTCGCCTCAGCGCGGGTCACATGGTTGCTCCCAGCATCCAGGGCGCGAATTCCTGCGCGCCGAAGCCAAGCGCTTCGCTTTTTGTGGGCTCGCCGGAAGCGGTGCGCAGCATCAATTCGAAAATACGCTCACCGCATGCCTGCACGCTTTCACCGCCTGTCAGCACCGTGCCGCAATTGATGTCCATGTCTTCCGACAGGCGATCATACATGGTGGTATTGGTGGCAAGCTTGATGGATGGCGCTGGCTTCATGCCGAAAACGCTGCCGCGCCCGGTGGTGAAGCACACCAGATTGGCACCGCCCGCCACCTGGCCAGTCGCGCCCACCGGGTCATAGCCAGGCGTGTCCATGAACACGAAACCCTTGGCGGTGACCGGTTCGGCATAGCGATAAACCTCTACCAGATTGGTGGTGCCGGCCTTGGCCATGGCGCCAAGCGATTTTTCCAGAATGGTCGTGAGCCCGCCTGCCTTATTGCCTGGCGAGGGATTGGCATTCATCTCGGCACCTTGGCGCGCCGTGTAATCCTCCCACCAATGCATCACATCAACAAGCTTCTGGCCGACTTCACGAGATACCGCGCGGCGCGTCAGCAAATGCTCCGCGCCATAGGTCTCAGGGCTTTCGGAAAGGATCACCGTGCCGCCATGGCGCACCAGCAAATCAGACGCCACGCCCAAGGCAGGATTGGCGGTGAAGCCTGAATAGCCATCCGAACCGCCGCATTGCAGCGCCACGCAAAGTTCCGAAGCAGGCACGGCTTCGCGCTTGGCGGTATTGGATTCCGCCAGCACTTCCTTCACGAAATCTATGCCCTTCATCACGGTCGCGCGCGCGCCGGCATCCTGAATATCCATGCTGCGCAGCCGCCCCGTCAGCCGCTGTTCTTCCAGCATGGGGCCAAGCTGATTGACTTCACAGCCAAGGCCAATCGCAATCACATGGGAAAAATTCGCATGTCGCGCAAAACCCGCCAGAGTGCGGCGCAGCACCCGCAAGGGTTCATCCATGGTCATGCCGCAACCGGTTTTATGCGTCAGCGCCACCACGCCATCCACATTGCCCCAACCCGACAGCGGATCATCACCGGTGATGGGGTTTTTCTCGAACTGTCGAGCGATCAATTCCGCGACATGGGCGGAACAATTCACGGAAGTGATGATACCGATGTAATTGCGTGTCGCGACACGGCCATCGGCTCGGCGAATGCCCATAAAGCTGGCCGGTACATCAATGTAATCGGTCGGCTTCGCATCCTGGCCCCAGGCGTAATCCCGCGCGAAATCGCCCATTTCGCAATTATGCGTATGCACCCAGGCGCCAGGTTCAATCGCATCCGTCGCAAAGCCAATAATCTGTCCATAGCGGCGAATGGGCTCGCCCTTCGCGTGCGGGCGGATCGCGACCTTATGGCCAGGCGGGATACGCCTTTCGCCCACGCTGATGCCAGGCGCGACTTCCGTCCCCGGCGTCAGCGGAATGCGTGCAATCACCACACCATCACCAGGATGCAGGCGAATGACGGGCGGCAGGGCAATGGTGCTGGACATGGGCGTTTCCCTTTGGCGAATGTTACGCCCCTTCTACCCCGTTGCGCCCCCCCCGCGCCACCGCTGGGCTTGCGCAAGCCTGCGTGAGGGCGCAATTAACTAGCCGAGACACCTGGGGGAGCCCTTTTGGGGCTGAGAGGCGGGCTTCACCCGCGACCCCTGGAACCTGACCCGGTTCGGACCGGCGTAGGGAACGGTGCATCGCCCGTTTGCTCGCGTTTTGCCCTTGCCAGGGCTGGCGCGGGATGGGCCAAAGCCCCCTTTCCCGCGTTATCCGACAGGAAACGAAGGATATGGGGATGCATCGCCGCACACTTCTCACCACCGCCTTGGCCGCGCCTTTGGCCCGCCCTGCCCTGGCGCAAACTAGCCGCGCCCGCACGCTACGCTTCATGCCGCAGGCGGCACTCGCCAATCTGGACCCAATCTTCAGCCCCAGCACCATCATCACCACGCATGGCTATTGCGTGTTTGACACACTCTATGGCGCCAATCGCGCGCTGCAGCCGCGCCCGCAAATGGCGGAAGGCCATAGCGAGGAAGATAACGGCAAGCTCGTGAAAATCCGCCTGCGTGATGGGCTCCGCTGGCATGACGGGGAACCCGTGCGCGCGCAGGATTGCGTGGCGAGCATCAAGCGCTGGGCCAGCCGCGACGGCTTCGGCCAAATCCTGATGCGCGCGACGGCTGAGCTTTCCGCCACCGATGACCGCACCATCCAATTCCGCCTGCATCGACGCTTCCCCGCGCTGTTTGATGCGCTCGCCAAACCGGGCGCTTCGCCCTGCTTCATGATGCCAGAAAGCATCGCAAGCCTGCCCGGCGATCGGTCCTTGGTGCTGGAACACATGATCGGCAGCGGGCCGTGGCGCTTCATTGCCAATGACTATGTGCAAGGCAGCCGCAGCCATTATGCGCGCAATGATGCTTATGTGCCGCGCGACGAACCCGCCGAAGCCGCTTCCGGCGGCAAGCGCGTGCATTTCGACAGGCTGGAGATGATCTGGATTCCAGATGGTGGCACGGCGGCGGCGGCACTCCGCACCGGAGAGATTGACTGGATCGAATACCCCCTGCCGGATTTGGTGCCTGTGCTGGAACGGGACCGCAATACGCAAACCCAGATTTATGACCCGAATGGGTTTCTCGGTTTCCTGCGCTTCAATCATCTGCACCCGCCCTTCAATGATGTGCGGGTGCGCCGCGCTATTCGTGATGTGATCGTGCAATCGGATTTCATGTCGGCGGTGGCGCTGCAAGGTGACTGGCAGGAATGCCACGCCATGTTCCCTTGCGGCCTGCCAGGCGTGGTGGAATTCCCGCCCGCCGCGCGCGGCGAAGCGGCCATGGAACGCGCCCGCGCTGCGTTGCGCGATGCGGGCTATAGTGGCGAGCCCATCATCCACATCAACCCGAGCGATTTTCCCGCCGTGACGCAGCAAGGCCGCCTGACGGTGGAACTCATGCGCAAGCTTGGCGTGAATATCCAGCCGATTGAAGCAGATTGGGCCACCATTCTGGCGCGGCGCGCCAATCGCAATCCGCCGGCGCAGGGTGGCTGGCATTTGCACAATACCAATGGCCCGGCAGCGACCATCGCCAATCCCGCCGTGAGCTTCGCCATTCGCATGAATGGGCAAGCCGCCTGGCCTGGCTGGCCGAGCGATGCGGAAGCCGAAGCGCAGGTGGAAGCCTGGATCAATGCAAATGATCAGGCTGGGCAGGATGCCGCGATGCGCCGCTTGCAGGAAATCACTTGGGAATCGCTGCCCTTCGCACCAACCGGGCTATTCCGTCTGCGCACGGCGTTCCGGCGTGACCTATCCGGCGTGCTGCAAGGGCCAAACCCCTTCCTGTGGAATTTGCGACGAGCGTAAAGTTATTCAGCAACCGCCGGGCGCGTCTTCCAGCTTCACCAGCTTGGCGCGCACGGTGAAATCGCCAAAATCCATGATCATGTCATCCGCCACGCCATTTTCGAAGTAGCGGAGCGAGACTTCATAGGATGGCGTGCGCGCGCCGCCAGCCTGTTCGCCATCCGGTTCAAAAAAGGCAATCCGCATGCGGGATGATCCAAGCGTGGAAAGGCTCGGCGCTTCGGGCACGGGCTGAGGCCCCTGCCAGGGCGACATCACCGTTGTGGTTTGCTGCGCGCCATCAGCGGTGGTGCCATCGAAAATCGGCGCGACCAGCAGGCGTTGGCCGGCGCGGGCAGCATTCAGTGTGGCGATGGTGTGGGTATTGGGCAAAAGCGTGCCTGGGGGGATGGGCAATTCCTTCACTTCCGGCTCGCTATAGCGCGCGACACCGCTGCCATCCGCAGTCAGCTCCGCCTGGCCGGCCACGCGGCTTTCGACGGCGCCTTGCGTCATCTGCGTCAGGCTGAAACGCAAATTCCGGCCATCCATGGATTCCAGCGTGGCGTAGTCAGAACCTGTCTCAAGTTCTGTCCCTTCACGGTTGCGCAGCGTCATGGTGAAGCGCTGACGCGTGGTCCAGCTTTCACAGGCATCAATCAATTCAAAAAGCATCGCGCCCGAGACATCGACAATGGTCGCATTCTCCCGCGCGCGATCCAGCGTCAGGCTGTAGACGCCGCGATGGGAAGCAAGCGAGCGTGCCGTGAGTGGCGCCAGCGGCGCGGCGGCGGCGGGCGCGTCTTTAGCCCCCTGGGTCAGGCCAGGGGTGGCGGGCAGGATCAGCGCAAGGGCCAGCAGGGCAGGAAACCGCATCGAATACTCCGGGCGGCAAGGGCCGCTTTCGTCTGATATAGCCGATTCCGGCGGATCAGAATTGATATTTCGCAATTAAGTTTCGCACCGGCGGATCAGCCCGGCTTGCTACCCTTCACCGGCGGCAGATCCAACTTGATGTGCAATTCCTTGAGCCGTTCCGGCGGCACGGGGGCCGGGGCGCCCATCATCAAATC
>CAMCHA010000090.1 GCA_945874515.1 Asaia bogorensis | reverse complement strand
TGGGCCACCTGGCGCTGCAAATTGGAAAGCTCCAGCGTGTCGTGATCCACAATCCCCAGCGTGCCGATGCCCGCTGCTGCCAGATAAAGCGCGAGCGGCGAGCCCAAGCCCCCCGCGCCTACAATCAGCACCCGCGCCGCGCGCAGCTTGGCTTGGCCGATAGCGCCCACCTCCTGCAAAAGGATATGGCGGGAATAGCGCTGCAATTCCGGGCGAGAGAAGGAAAGCGACATCCCCGCCATATGGCCGCGATGCCCCGGCGCGCGCAAGCTTTCTGCTTGCGATACGGCCCCGCACGGCGCCTTATGTCGGCATGAGTACGGAGGAGCTGTTACACCGCCTGGCCGCCGCGCTCGCCATCGGCCTGCTGGTGGGCACGGAACGGCATTGGCGCGAACGCCAAGAAGCGCCGGGCAGGCGGACCGCCGGTGTGAGGACCTTTGCGCTGACCGGGCTTTTGGGCGGCGTTATGGCGGTTCTCGCCTCGGCCTTGGGCCAGCCCGGCGGCGCGCTGCTGCTGGGCTTCGGGTTGGCGGCGCTGCTGGCCGCACAATTGCCCTTCGCGCTCCGGGAAGCCGATGCGGAGAACCGCGTTTCTGCAACCAGCCTGGTCGCCGCCCTTGGCACCTATAGCCTGGGCGCGCTGGCGGTCCTGGGTGATATGGCAGTGCTGGCGCGGCAGCTGTCGCCATGACCGCCATCCTGGCCTCACGTGAGAGCCTGCATGGCCTGATGGCGCGCATCACCTGGCCCGAGCTGCGATCTGCCCTGGTGCTGCTTTCCATGACCCTGCTGGTCATGCCGCTGGTGCCGGATGAGCCCATAGCGCTGCTGGGCGGGCTGAACCCGGCCAAGATTTGGCGTTTTGCCATTCTGCTCGCGGCGATTTCCTATCTTGGTTACCTTGCGGTGCGGTTGATGGGGCCGGAACGCGGGTTGCTGTTCAGCGGTGCCGCCGGGGGGCTGATTTCCTCCACCGCCGTGACGCTTTCCAATGCGCGCGCGGCGGCTGCGGGCGGCGCGGCCCTGGTTCTGGCTGCGGGGGCGTTGATGGCGGGCGCGGTTTCCTGCCTGCGCACCATTGGGATTGTGGCCTTCATCGCGCCGGCAGTGGCGGGGTATCTTCTGGTGCCGCTCGGCATTGCGGGTTTGGGCATGGCGCTTGGGGGCTTCGTGCTGGTGCGGCGCACCGGCGCTGATGGCGCGCCCGCCCGCGCGCCGGACAACCCCTTCGAACTCAGCGCCGTGCTGAAAATCGCGCTTCTGCTCGCCGCTGTTGTGCTGATTTCCAAATTGGCCGCGGAGAGGCTGGGGCCAGAGGCGGTATTAGCCGTGGCGGCCATCACCGGCCTTGCCGATGTGGATGCCGTAGCGCTTTCCGTGCCGCTGCTGGCGCCGGCGACCATCAGCCTGGAATTCGCTGCCCAGGCGGTGCTGGTAGCGGTTGCGGTCAATATCTCCGCCAAGGCGGGCTATGCCTTGGCCTTGGGCGGCGGGCGATATGGCGCGGCCTATGCCGGGCTTTCCCTGGCCGCGGGCGCTTTGGGGGCGCTGGCGCTCTTCTTTCTTTGAAGACAACCCCTTGCCGCCCGCGCGCGCTGGCGCCACCCTGCCCCCGATTGCAGGAGGAAGACGCGATGCCCGCCGAAGGCGGCCCTTTGAGTGCCGTAAACCCCGCCGCCAACTTCGCGGCACTAGATGCGATGATCCGCCCGCGTTCCGTTGCCGTGATTGGTGCTTCCGATGACGCCACCCGCATTGGCGGGCGGCCCATTGCCTATATGCAAAGCCAGGGATTCCAGGGGCGGCTTTTGCCCGTGAACCCGAATCGCCCAACCGTGCAGGGGCTGCCCGCCTTTGCCTCGGTGGGCGCGTTGCCCGAAGTGCCCGATGTCGCAATCATCGCCGTACCTGGTGAAGCCGCGATCCAGGCCATGGATGATCTGGGCGCACGGGGCTGCAAATCCGCCATTGTCTTCACCGCAGGCTTTGCCGAAGTGGATGAAGCCGGCGCCGCGATGCAGGAAAGGCTGGTGGCCGCCGCGCGGCGCCATGGCATGCGCATGCTGGGGCCGAATTGCCTTGGCCTGTTCAATGCTGCGATTGGTTTTTACCCGATTTTTTCGCTTTCCTTCGAACAAGGCTGGCCCATTCGCGGCAATATCGGCATCGCTTCCCAATCCGGCGCCTATGGCACGCATGTGTTTGCTGTGGCGCGGCAACGCGGGCTTGGCACCACTGCATGCATCACCACCGGGAATGAGGCCGATGTCTCCTTAGGTGAGGCGATTGGCTGGATGGCGCAGGCGCCGGAAGTGGAAGTGATTTGCGCCTATGCCGAAGGCATTCGCGAAAGTGCGGGTTTTGTCGCGGCGCTTGATCTGGCGCGGCGCAACCGCAAACCCGTGATCATGATGAAGGTCGGCGCCAGTGCCTTGGGGGGTGCTGCGGCGAAATCCCACACTGCCTCCATCGCGGGTGATGATGCGGTGACACAGGCCGTGCTGGATGAATTCGGCGTATTGCGCGCGCGCACCACGGAAGAAATGCTGGATATCGCTTACGCCGCATCGCGGCGCATTTATCCGGTGAGTAATTCGCTGGGTGTGCTGACGGTCAGCGGCGGTGCTGGTGTGCTGATTTCCGATGCCTCGGAAGCCGTCGGCCTGCCCATGCCGGAAATGCCGCAGGCATCGCAGGATAAGCTGCGCGGCCTGATCAGCTTCTGCGCGCCGCGCAACCCCGTGGATTGCACCGCTCAGGCGGTGAACCAGACCGAGCTTTTTGGCGATTTCCTGGAAGCAACGGCAGGTGATGGCGGCTATCCTTCCGTGCTGGTGTTTCTAACTCAGACAGGTGGTTCAACCTCTCTGGCGCCGAAACTGCGGCCCTTCATGCGGGACGCCATCGCTAAGCGTCGGGATCGGCTTTGGGTGCTTTCAGCGATTTGTTCGCGTGAGAAGGTGCGCGAATATGAAGAAGACGGCTTCCTGGTTTTCGAAGACCCAACCCGCGCCGTGAATGCCATTGCTGCCATGGGGCGCTTCGGTGCCTATTTCGCGCGTCAGGAAGCGGGTGCTGTGGGCGCGTTGCCAAGTGTTGCGCTGCCCGAGAAAACGCCAACGGAAGCCGAAGCCAAGCGCCTTTTGGCCGAAGCGGGCGTGCCGGCTGTGCCAGAACAAGCCTGCACCAGTGTTGAGGACGCGGTGCGCGCGGCGGAGGCCATGGGTTATCCAGTGGTGGCGAAAATCCTCTCGCCCGATATTCTGCACAAAAGCGAAATCGGTGGCGTGATTTTGAATATTGCGGATGCCGCGGCGGTGCGTGAAGCGCATGCAACGTTGCTCGCCCGCGCTGCTCAACACGCGCCCAAGGCACGCATCGAAGGCGTATTGATTGCGAAGCAGATCAATGGCGGGGTTGAAATGGCGTTTGGCGTGCTGCGCGATCCTGTATTCGGCCCCGTTGCCATGGTCGGGCTTGGCGGCGTTTTTATCGAAATACTTAAGGATGTTGCCTTCCGCCGCTGCCCCTTTGATCCTGCGCAGGCAGAAGCGATGATCCGTTCGCTGAAGGGCTTTCCTTTGCTGGATGGCGCGCGTGGCAAACCCAAGGCGGATGTGAAGGCGCTTGCGGAATCACTTGCTGCGCTATCCCGTTTCGCCGTGGCGGCGGGGCCGCGTTTGGCCTCCGTCGATGTGAACCCCATGCTGGTGCTGCCAGCCGGGCAGGGCGCTTTTGCCGCAGATGCGGTGATTGAAATTGAGGAAGGGCATTGAAATGCCAATCATCTACGAAAAGCTGCTGAACTACCCTATCCCGGAAATGCGCCAGCATCTGCGCTGGCAGGATGTGGCGATGTATAATTTCTCTGTTGGGCTCGGTCAGGACCCAATGGATGAACAGCAGCTCGATTTCCTCTATGAGCCGCGGCTGAAAGTCATGCCCTCCATGCCTGTGGTGCTGGGCGCGCCGGGGTTTTGGTCGCGCAATCCCGATACCGGTATGGATTGGGTGAAGATTGTCCATGGCGAACAAGGCTTGATTCTGCACAAGCCCTTGCCGACAGAAGGCGAGATTATTGGCCGTTCGCGCGTGACCGGACTGGTGGATCGCGGTGAGGGCAAGGGCGCGCTCATGTATTCCGAACGCCAGGTGATTGACGCGAAGACGGGCGATTTGCTGGCGACGCTTACCAGCACATCCTTTCTGCGCGGCGATGGTGGTTTTGGTGGGCCGAGCGGGCCGGTAAAGCAACCACATGCTGAACCGGATCGCGCGCCGGATATCATGCTTGATCTGGCAACGCGGCCGGAACAGGCGCTGATCTATCGGCTAAACACGGATTTGAACCCGCTGCATATAGACCCGAAAATCGCCGCCGCCGCCGGCTTCCCGCGCCCGATTCTGCATGGGCTTTGCACCTTTGGCACGGTCTGCCATGCGCTGCTGAAGACGCTTTGCAATTACGACACCTCGCGCTTCGGCAAGATGGATTTGCGCTTTTCTTCACCAGTTTATCCCGGTGAGACGATCCGTAGCGAGATTTGGCACGAAGCAGGTGGTGCTGCCTTCCGCGCGCGCGTTGTGGAACGCGACAAGGTTGTGGTCAGCAATGGCTTGTTTCGTTTTGCCTGAATGATGATGGGAAAAGACGCATGATCAACAAGATCGTTCAATCCATGGCCGATGCCATGGCCGGTATCAAGGATGGATCAACCGTTCTGATCGGTGGCTTTGGCGCCGTGGGCCAGCCTGACCAATTGATTGAAGGGCTGATCGAACAGGGTGCAACGGATCTGACTTGCGTGGCGAATAACGCCGGCACCGGGCGGGTTGGGCTCGCGCGCTTGATGGAATTGGGCCGAGTGCGGAAGATTATTTGTTCCTTCCCGCGCTCCGCCGGTTCGGTGGTGTTCGAAGAGCTTTATCGCCAGGGCAAGCTGGAATTGGAAATCGTGCCGCAAGGGACCATGGCGGAACGCATGCGCGCTGCCGGTGCTGGCGTGCCGGCGTTTTTCACCGCAACATCGGTCGGCACCATCCTCGCGAATGGCAAGGAACAGCGCGACTTCAACGGGCGCACCTATGTCATGGAACATGCGCTGAAGGCCGATGTGGCGCTGGTGGAAGCCTGGGAAGGGGATCGCTGGGGCAATCTGACCTATCGGTCCAGTGGGCGGAACTTCAACCCGGTGATGGCCATGGCCGCCGATATGACCATCGCGCAGGTCAGCCATATCCGCGAGCTTGGTGAGATTGTGCCGGAGAATGTCCATACACCTGGCATTTTCGTGAAGCGCGTGTTGCACATAGACCGTGGCCCGGCATGGGCTTGAGCAGGCAAGAAAGAGGGGATCAGACCATGACTGGCTTTGACCGTAAGCAAATGGCCGCCCGTGTCGCTGAAGACATTCCGGAAGGCTGGTTCGTCAATCTTGGTATCGGCATTCCGACCATGATCGCGAATTACGTGCCGCTGGAACGTGAAGTGATTCTGCATTCGGAAAACGGCATTCTGGGCATGGGGCCCGCGCCCGCGCCGGATAAGGTTGACCCCTGGCTGGTGAATGCCGGCAAGCAGGCCGTCACGCTGCGGCCCGGTGGTTCCTATTTCCACCACGCCGATAGCTTCGCCATGATCCGTGGTGGGCATATTGATCTTTGCGTGCTCGGCGCTTTTGAAGTGGCGGCGAATGGCGATATCGCCAATTGGGCGACCAGCGAAAATGATTCAGCCCCCGCCGTGGGTGGAGCGATGGATCTCGGCGCCGGCGCCAAACGTCTTTGGGTGGTGATGGAACACACCACCAAGGATGGTGGGCACAAAATCGTGGAACGTTGCAGCTATCCGCTGACCACACCAGGCGCGGTGAGCCGCGTTTATACTAATCTTGGTGTGCTGGATGTTGTGCAGGGCAAGGGCTTCGTGGTGCGCGATCTGGCGCCAGGCGTGACGCTGGAACAGATGCAAGCGGCCAGTGGCGCGCCGCTACATACGAATTAGAACGATGCCCCTTTGGGCAATGAGGAAACGGGCATGAGTGAGGTTCTGGAAGAACGCGCGGAATCCATCCGCATGATCCGCGATAGCGCGGGTGCAGTGGCGCCGCCTGGTGGTGATAGCAAGCGCGTGCGCGCCTTGCGTTTCGCCGCGCCGGGTTTTGATAAGGGCGTCTTCGGCCAAATGGGCGAATTCGGCTGGATCGGGCTTGCGGTGGATGAGGCCGCCGGCGGCGCTGGGCTTGGCGTTTCGGAAGCCATTGCGCTGACCGAGGAATTGGCCGCTGGCTTGGCGCCGGAACCGCTGATCCCTGCCATGCTTTCCGCGCGCCTGCTGGCGGGCGCTGATGATCAAGCGTTGCTCGGGCCTTTGCTCGCGGGTAAGCAAGTGGTGCTCACCGCCTGGCAGGAACGCGCCGATACGCTCGCGGTTCCCGGTAATGCCGATGCGCCACGCGTATTCATCCCACAGGCTGGTGGCGCTGATGTCTTTTTTGTGCCGGTGCGGGAAGGCGCAGGGCTCTCGCTTTACGCCGTGCCGGCGGCGGGCGCTGATTTGACGCTCGAAAAAACTATGGATGGCGGGTATTTCGGCACGCTGCGCAATGATCCTGCGCGGGGCAAGCGAATCGCCGCTGATATTGGCGCTGTTTTGGATGCCGCACTTGATGAAGCCGCTTTGATGACGGCGGGCGCCATGGTCGGGCTGATGGAACGCGCCTTTGACATGACGCTTGCCTATCTGAAGACGCGCCAGCAATTCGGCCGCATCATTGGCACTTTCCAATCGCTGCAACATCGCGCCGCGGATTTGAAAATTCATCTTGCGCTGACACGCGCGGCAGTGGAAGCGGCGGCGGCGGCTTTGGATGGTGGTGCGGAAGGTGATACGCGCAAGGCGGCTGTTTCCAAAGCCAAGGCGCGCGCTGGCGAAAGCGGGCTGATGGTTTTGCGCCAATGCATCCAATTGCATGGCGGCATCGGCTATACGGATGAATATGATGTCGGGCTTTATCTGCGCCGCGGCATGGTGATTGCCAATCAATTCGGTTCCGCCGCTTTGCATCGCCGCCGCTTCATGGCGCTCGCGCCGGAGGATGCGGAATGAGCGCCGCCGCTGAACCCCTGCGCCAACGCATTCTGGAAGAACGTGATGGCGCGGTGCTGATCGTCACCATTGATTGCCCATCGCGCAAGAACGCCATCGCGCCCGTGCTGCGCGCCGCGATGGAAGACGTGATGGAACGCGCGCATGGCGATGACACAATCCGCGCCATCGTGGTGACGGGGGCCGAGGGTACTTTCTGCGCTGGCGGCGATATTTCTTCGATGGATATTGATAGCACGCTTGCGGGTCGGGAGCGGATGCGCCGTACGCATAAGCTCGTGCGGCTCATGGCCAAGGGCGGCAAGCCCATTGTTGCTGCCGTGGAAGGCTGGGCGGCGGGGGCTGGCATGGCGGTCGCTTGTGCCTGCGATACGATTGTTGCTGCGGAAAATGCCCGCTTCACCGCTGGTTTCCATAAGATCGGCCTGATGTCCGATATGGGCCTACCGCATTTCCTGCCCGCGCGGGTTGGCGTGGGCCGCGCGCGGCGCATTCTGTTTTTCCATGAAGTGATTGCCGCGCCCGAGGCAGAACGCATCGGCTTGGTGGATTTTGTGGCGCCCCCGGGCAAAGCCTTGGAAGTGGCGTTGGAAAAAGCGCACTTCCTGGCGGCCGAAGCGCCTGGCCCAATCGCCTTCACCAAACAAATCCTGGCCGATGGCCTGGATGAAGCTTTGGCGCAGGAACAAACCTATCAGGCAGCACTTTTCACGACCGAAGATTTCAAGGAAGGCCGCGCTGCCTTCTTTGCCAAGCGCAAGCCCAATTTTACCGGAGGCTGAAGTGATGATCGAACCACGCGAAACCCAGGACCTCAACCTGCTGGAAGATGAAGCCTTCCGCCTGCATGTGCGCAGTTGGATTGAGGCTGAATATCCAGCCGAATTACGCAATCCGCCAAAGCGGCTGCACTGGGATGAAAACAAGCCCTGGTATTTCAAGATGGC
>CAMCHA010000089.1 GCA_945874515.1 Asaia bogorensis | reverse complement strand
GAATCGCCGGAAGACCCGAAACTTGCGGCGCTGGTCGGGGATGACAGGGCTTTGGCCCTTTCCGAAGAAGTGCTGCTGGCGCGTGCCGGCTATCCCGCATTCAATACGGATCGTTTTTTGGAAGGTTCACTGACGCCGGTCTATTTCGGCTCTGCGTTGCGCGATTTCGGCATTGCGCATTTGCTGGATGGGCTAGCGCGCCATGCGCCGTCGCCACGGGCGCGGGCGGCGGATCAGCGCCTAGTGACGCCGGGTGAGGAAAAACTCACCGGATTTGTCTTCAAGATTCAGGCGAATATGGACCCCAATCACCGTGACCGCGTCGCTTTTGTGCGGCTTTGCAGCGGGCGGCTGACCAAGGGCATGCGACTGCGCCAGACCCGCACCGGCAAACAGGTACCAGTGAACGCGCCGCTGTTTTTCTTTGCGAAAGACCGGCAAGTGGCGGAAGAAGCCTGGCCGGGCGATGTGATCGGCATCGCCAATCACGGCACGCTGCGCATTGGCGATACGCTGACAGAAGGTGAGGCGTTGGATTTTCGTGGCGTGCCTTCCTTCGCGCCAGAAATCCTGCGCCATATCCGGCTGGATGATCCGATGCTGGCGAAGAAGCTGCGCACCGCGCTTGATCAATTAGCGGAAGAAGGCGTGGTGCAATTGTTCCGACCGCGTGACGGTTCTCCGCCTGTGGTCGGCGTGGTGGGGCAATTGCAATTGGATGTGCTGCAAAGCCGGCTACGTGTGGAATATGGCGTGCCGGCGGGCTTTGATGCCACGCCGTGGGAACAGGTGCGCTGGATTGCCTCAACCGAAGCGGGCGCGCTGGAACGTTTCGCGGAAGCCAATCGGCGCGATGTCGCTGAAGATCATGATGGCGCGCTGGTGGCATTTTTCAGCAGCGATTGGCGCCGCCGCCGCGCGGAAGAAGAATGGCCCATGCTGCGCTTCCATGCCGTGCGCGAACAGCATGGGCTGGGTGGGGGGAAGTAGCCTTCCCCCGCAAGCCTTTGGCTTGCGTTATCTGTGGCGGATCATCACCGATCCGCCCTCAGACGCCGGCGCGCGCATCCGCGCGCTTGGCTTCGCCGCATAAGCGGCGGCGCCCATTCGGGCGCTCGCCCGCCTCTGGCGTGCGTTGTTCTTACTTGACCGACGAGAAAGATGTCGGCTGCAGGATTTCATTGGTGACTTTCGTCAGCAGCGGGCCATTGGCTTCGGTTTCCGCGCGTGCCTTGATCCAATCCGGATCGGCCTGGAATTTCATCCATTTTTCTTCGCGTTCTGCCAAGGATTTCCACGCCACCATATAGGTCAGGCTGTGGTTGGAATCGCCAATAAGCGTGGTCCAGAAACCCGCCTGGCGAATGCCATGCTTATCCCAAAGCTTCAGCGTGATGGTATCAAAACGCTTCATCAGATCGGGCAGGCGCCCAGGCTGGCAGTGATAAATGCGAAGTTCATAGAGCATCGGTTTTCTCCTGTGTTGAAGGTTAATCTAGTTTGGCGCCGGATATTTCCACCAATTCGCGCCAAACGCGATCCTGGCTGCGCACATAATCGGTGAAGCCTTCGGGCGTGTCATCCGAAATGGCGGTGAAACCAAGCGGGATCAGCTTTTCGCCGTACTCCTTGTCGCGCGCCGCGCCGATGGTGGCACGATGCAAAGCCTGCGCAATAGGTGCCGGCGTGCCGGCGGCGGCGGAAATGCAGTACCAGAACTCCATATCCATATCGGAACCGGGGATAAGTTCCGCCATGCCGCGCACATCCTCAAGTCCCGCGACCTGAGGCTGGCGCTTCTGGCTACCAACCGCAAGCGCGCGCAGCCGCCCTTCGCGCACATGCGGCATCAGCGCGGGCATGCCATCGAAAATCATATCCACATTCCCGGCAATTAGATCATTCAAACCAGGCGCCAGACCGCGATAGGGCACATGTGAAACCTCTATCCCCGCAGATTGCATCAGCTTCGAAATCGTCAAATGGCTGATGGTGCCAATGCCGGATGACGCTGCGCTGATCTGCCCCGGCCGGCGCTTCGCATCTGCCACGAATTCCTCAAATGTGCGCCAGGGCCGATTGGCATTCACAACAAACAGCGTGGAGCCGACAGACACGCGGGAGATATGCGTGAAATCGCGGATACCATCAAAGGGCATGCCCTTGTGGTACAGGTATTTGTTCGCCAGCAGGATCGTTGCGCCACCCAGGAATAGCGTATGCCCATCCGGCGCGCTGCGCGCCACGGCTTCACCGGCGATATTCCCGCCAGCACCGGGGCGGTTATCAATCACCACTGTCTGGCCCAGCAAAGGCCCCATGCGTTCCGCGACAAGCCGCGCGGTGATATCAGCCGCACCTGCGGGCGGGAAGGGCACCACCAGGCGCAAGGGCCGGGTGGGAAAGCCCTGAGCGCGTGCAATCGCCGGCGCGGCAAGCCCAGCGATCAGCGCGGTGCGGCGGGTGATTTTGGTCATATTATCCTCCCTTTTACTTTGATGGTTCGCGGTGCAGTTCCACCACAATTCCTTCTTGCCCCGGCAGCGCGGGATAGCGGCGCACCACTTCCGGGTCGTGGCCCGGCACGACGTGCTTTGGGCTTGGCGCAAGCGCACGTAGCTTATCAAAACCTTCCAGCATTTCCCCGATATGAAAAGCCGTCGTGAAGGGCCGGCCCGCTTCCATGTTTTCGTAGAAATGCGTGACATCTGAAGCGAGCACCACACGCCCACGCGCCGTATTCACGCGCACGCATTGCAGCCCCATGGAATGCCCGCCACACGCATGCACCGTAATGCCGGGCGCCACTTCCGCATCGCCATTATGGAAGACCACGCGTTCGGCAAAATTCATCCGCACCATGCCGACCACATCTTCAACTTCGAAGGAATGGCGCAGCTTTGGATATTTCATGTAGCGCCCGGTCGCATACTGCATTTCCGGTTCCTGCAAATGGAACCTCGCCTTGGCGAATTTGTGGAAGCTGCCGACGTGATCATAATGCAGGTGGGAAATCACCACATCTTCCACCTTATCCGGATCGACGCCCAACAGCTTCAGGCTTTCAATTGGGCAGCGCAGATAATTGCGCTTGCGCTTGGCGGCGACCTCCGCCGTGAAGCCTGTGTCAATGATCACGGCGCGGTCTTCATTCACCGCAGCCCAAACAAAGTAATCCATCGGCATGGGCGCATCATGCGGGTCGCCGCCAATGAAATGCTCGGTACGCTTGGCATCGCGCATGGCATAGCGCAGCGCATAGACGCGGTATTCGGGTTCAGTCATGCCATATGCTCCTGTCGCAAAGTTTGCATCCCAAGCGCAAGACCCACCATGGAGGCATCGCGCAAGACGGAAAGGAAATCGCCGGGCTGATTGGCATCGCCCACCACGGTAAAGGGAATACCGCTGGCTTCCACCGCCGGTAATGCGTCAAGGTTGGGCAGTGCGCCGATGGCGGCGATCACATGGGTCACGCCGGCAAGCTCTCGCCCCGTGCCATCTTCGGTGAAATGCAGCACATCACCCGCCAGCCGCGCATCGCGCACCTTGGTATGGAAACTGGTGCCAACGTCGCGCAGGCGGATCATCAAATCCGTGCGGTTATTGCGCGCCATGGCGGGGGCGATGGCGGGCAGTGCTTCAAGGATTGAGATGCGACAGCCGCGTTGCGCAAGCACATCCGCCACTTCAAGCCCAACAATGCCCCCACCAATCACCGAAACGCGCGCGCCATCCGGCACCAGCGCTGGATTGGCAATCACATCCCAGGCTTGCAGCGGCGCCGCCCCAGGCAGGCTCAACGGGCGCGGCTTGGCGCCGGTGGCCACCACCACATGGTCCGGCGCGAAAGCCCTGATGGCATCGGCAGTTGCATGCACACCATAGCGCACGGGTACGCCCAACGCCTGCACTTGATCCCAACGCCAGGACCAGGCAGGGCGCACTTCTTCCTTGTCCGGCGCGGCCACGGCCAGATGAATTTGCCCGCCAGAGCGCGCTGCCTTTTCCCAGATTTCCACCTGATGCCCGCGTGCTGCAGCTAGCCGCGCCACTTCGGCCCCCGCCAATCCTGCGCCCAAAATCAGCACGCGTTGCTTCAGGGGCGCGGGCGCGAATGGTCCATCAATGAATTCTGGCGCTTCCAATTCCGTGCCCAGCATGGGGTTCACCACGCAGGCGACATCGCGTTCCAGCGTCAGACGTTCAAAGCACACATTGCAGGAAATGCAGCCACGAATGGCGACCTTGCTCTCGCTAAACGCCTTGCGTGGCCAATGCGCATCAGCCGTCAGCGCACGGCCCAGCGATACATAATCCGCCGCACCGGAAGCCAGCACCGCTTCCGCATCTTCCGGCGAAAGGATGCGCCCGGCGATAATGGTTGGGATCGCAACCGCATCCGTGATCGGCTTGGCATGGGGCTCCAAAGTGCGGCGCGGCATGGAAGGCGGCTGGATGCAAAAGCGTGACAAAGCCGGGCTTTCATTCGTGCCGCCGGAAAGATCGAGCGCCGTCACGCCCGCCGCTTCCAAAAGCTTGGCGAGTTCCACCATTTCCTCAACCGGGTAGCCATCATCGCAATATTCGGTGCAAGAAATCCGCACCCAAAGCGGAAAATCTGGCAAGGCATCACGCAGCCGATGCACGGTTTCCAACAATAGCCGCGCGCGATTTTCCAGCGACCCGCCGTAACGGTCGGTGCGCTTATTAATGCGCTGCGTCAGGAATTGATGAAACAAATACCCATTGGCGGCGTGCAATTCCACCGCATCATAACCGGCTTGCCACAGCCGCCGCGCGGCGGTCACGAAATCCTTCTGAATTTCGGTGATCTCCGCCTGTTCCAGCGGCCGCACCTCATCACCCGTATTCGGGTTGCGCCAGGGCGAAGGCCCCACGGGTTCCATATTCAACACCATCCGGCGCAGCAGCGCACCGCGGTGATTAATTTGCCCCACTGTCACGCAATCATGCCGCTTGATCCCTTCCACCAACCGCGCCAGGCCGGGGATGAAACGGTCATGATAAATCCAGAGTGAGTTATTATGCGCGCGCCCACCCGCACTCACCGCCATCGCTTCCGTCACGATAGCGGCGACACCACCCTTGGCGCGTTCTTCGTAATAGGCGCGGTCGCGTTCGGTCGAAATCCCATCGCTGGTGCTGAAATTCGTACCCATCGGCGCCATGATGAGCCGGTTTTTCATCCGGAGCGTGCCAATCCGCCCCGGTTGTTGCATCAGCAAACTCATCGCGTGTTACTTCGCCTTATCCGCATCCAATACGGCTTGCACTGCTGCTGGATCGCATTTGATCTGAACACCCGCGCGTTCCAATTGCAGCTTCATCGGCACGCGGCTATCCAGGTTTTCCCAACCGCGATTCAAAGCCTCATTCATTTCTTCCAGTGCCAAGTTGCAGAAGCGCATCGGCACATTTAATTCGCGGCCCATGGTCACGGCCAAGGTCACATCCTTATGCGCCAGCTTCAGTGCAAAGGCGGGCGGATCATATTTATCCACCAGGAATTGATCCGTGATGCGATCAAATGTGCGCTTGCGCCCCAAGGCACCCTGGCGCACCGCCTTCCACAGATCGAGCGGATCCATCCCCGCCTTCACGCCCATGGAAAACACTTCCGCCATCGCGGTTTGAATTGCATAGCCCGCCATATTATGCACAAGCTTAGCGACCGTTGCGGTGCCGATCGGGCCGATATAGGCGGCCTGATCACCAAAAGCGTCCAGCACCTTCTTGTATTTATCGAAAACTTCCTTGTCGCCGCCGACCCAAATCGCCAGCTTGCCGGTCTCCGCACCCTTTGGCCCGCCGCTGACGGGCGCATCAAACCCATAAGCGCCCTTGGTCGCGAGTGCTTCGGCCATGCGCTTCATCAGCGCCTGGGAATTGGTGGAAAGGTCGAAATAGGCCGCGCCTTTTTGCACGCCGGCCAGAATGCCATCGGTGCCGAAAATTACCGGCTCCACTTCCTTCGGCCCGGGGAGCGAGGTGAAAATCACCTCGCATTGCTCAGCGACAGCCTTGGGTGTTTCCGCCCAGGTGGCCCCGGCGGCGAGCCGATTGGCGCCCGCTTCGCGGCGAATGTCATGCACCACCAGTTGATAGCCGGCCTTTTGCAGATTGGCGGCCATGAAGGCACCCATGGTGCCCAGGCCAATGAAACCTACCTTCATCGCTTCAGCCCTTCTTCGCCTGATCCTGCGCTTCGAACACATCAACGGCGACATGCGCTGCCGTCATGGCGGAAGGCCAGCCGGAATACATGGAAAGATGCGTGATGATTTCAGAAACTTCCTCACGCGAAAGCCCATTGGTCAGGCCGCGGCCGATATGGCTGTTCAACTGATCCTGCCAGCCGAGTGCCACAAGTGCTGCAATCGTCACCATCGAACGGTCGCGCTTGGAAAGCTGTGGGCGTTCCCAAACATCGCCATAGACATATTGGTGGGTCATCTCCACCAGCTTCGGGAAATCCGGATTGATACGGTCGCGGCGTGCAGAGGGCGGGGCTGCCATGGGAAGTCTCCTCATTCGGTGTTCAGCACATCACCAGCAGAGGAACATTTGAAACGGCCCAGCGCTTACCGCGCCCAGGGCCTGACCTTCCCCCGCTTGTTCTGTGTTGCTCCCATCCTGCGACCAGTCGCGCCGTACGGCAAGCGGGCTATCAGCCGCCCGTCACGCTGCGGCGGGCAAGGTCAAGCGCCGCCGCCACCGTTGCCGCGCGCACCGCAGCGCGATCACCTGGGAAGACATGGCGTTCCACAATCGTCGCCGCGCCTTCGCGTGCGCAGCCAATGAAAACCAAGCCCACCGGCTTGCCCGGCGTGGCGCCACCTGGCCCCGCGATACCCGTGCAGGAAAGCGCCAGCGATACGCCGGCGCGCTCCCGCGCGCCTTCCGCCATTTCGCGCGCCACTTCTTCACTGACGGCACCGTGCTGCGTCAGGCTTTCCAGCCGCACGCCAACCATCTTGTGCTTGGCGTCATTCGCGTAGGTGACAAAGCCTGCCATCACTACGGAAGACGACCCCGCAATCGCGGTCAGCGCCGCGGCAATCAGCCCGCCGGTGCAGGATTCCGCCGTCGCCAGCGTCATCCCCTTGGCGTCCATTTGCGCCAGCAAGTCGCGCGCCTGATCAAGCGTTGTATCCGGCAGCATGGGTCAGATCACTCCCGGCAATAATGGGCGCGCCAGCATCAGCGCCGCCGCCACCAGCGCACCCGCGACAATATCATCCAGCATGACACCAAAGGCGCCCTTTTGCTGATCCGCCCAGGAAATCGGCCAGGGTTTGAAGATATCAAAAACCCGAAACAGGCCGAAGGCGATCAGCACGCCCCAAAGGCTGGCATCCACACTCAAGCCCGCCAACGCGATCAGCATGCCGGCTGCCTCATCCACCACAATCCAGCCGGGGTCTTGATTGGGTGTGTCGCGCAGCACTTCGCGCACGGCGTAAAATCCGATCAGCGTCACCAGCAGGGCAAGCAACAAGGCAGCAATCGGCCCCAGCAAGACCAACGGCAAAACCAGCAAGGACCCCCAAGTGCCAGGCGCTGGTTTCAGCCGGCCAATGCCGCCCATCGTCGCAACCAGCAAGGGCAGCTTCATGCGCTCATTTCGCGCTGGCGAGCCAGCTTGCCATGGGGTGCGGCGCATTGGCGGGCGGGTTCTGGCGCGCGCGATAAATCACCGCGCCTTCCACAATCCGCTGCACGTAATTGCGTGTCTCGGTGAAGGGAATCATTTCCATCCAATCGAGCAGATCACGTTCACCACGCAGCGGATTGCCATAGGTGACAAGCCATTCATCCACGCGCCGCGGCCCAGCATTATAGGCCGCAGCTGCCATCACCAGGGACCCTTCAAAGCGCCCGAGCATTTCATCCAGATAGGCCGCACCCAGCCTTATATTGGCCTGCGGATCGGCGGTGAGCATATCTACGCGGAAATTCATGCCAAGCCGGCGCGCGACTGTCTGCGCAGTGGCCGGCAGCAATTGCATCAGCCCGCGCGCATTGGCGCTGCTAACCGCTTCCGTATCAAAGTTGCTTTCCTGCCGCGT
>CAMCHA010000088.1 GCA_945874515.1 Asaia bogorensis | reverse complement strand
CCTCGCACTACAAGATTGGGGATGCCAAGCACTGTATTCGGTACCGGCCCTGGCGTGAAATCCAGCTGGTTGCGCGGCCTATAGCCCTGCTCCCCCAACCTGATCGGCGGCAGATGTGACAAATCAAGCGGCGGGCGCGGTTCCACATTGGGCCGTGGCGGTTCCGCTCGCTGCGGCGCCACGGCTAGCGGCGGAGGCGGCATCGGCCGCGGTGCCTGGGCCATTTGGGGCGGCGGCGGTGGCGGAGGTGGTGGCGGAGGCGGCGCGGGCGCATCGGCCAGCGGCCTTGGCGGTGGCGGGGGTGTCTGGCTTGGCGGGGTTTGTTGCGCTGTGGGCTGCGGCGGGCGCGGCGGTTCCGGCACGCGCGGCGGTGCCAATGCCGGGACCTGTGGCGGCGCAGGTGGCGCTGGGGGGGCGGCAGCCGCCGGTGGTGGCGCCGGCGGCGGCGATGGTGGCACTTCAACCGGCCCGCCCTGTTCAGGCGCCGCGTTGAAAACCATGTCAAAACCCTGTTCTTCAACCTCCAATGCGCCTTGGCGTGGGGCGCGCGGGTCCAGTTCCAGAAACACCATCCCGGTGAACAGCAGATGCGCCAAAACCGAGGCCAAAATCGCCCGCCCGCCCAGGCCAGGCCGCCGCGGGCTCAGCCAGCTTAGCGGCCGCCGGCCGTTGCGGTCAGGCGCGCCAGGGCGGGTCAATTCTGGTTCGGTACGACGCATCGGGGGGTCGAACGGGTCCTGACAAAAGAAGACGGGACTCGGCGCGGGACCGAGTTGCCGAATGGGCGCACTCTGCTACATCAATCCCGCGCGCCGGGTTAGCACAGGGGTAGTGCAGCTGATTTGTAATCAGAAGGTCGGGGGTTCAAATCCCTCACCCGGCACCAGCCACCTTACACCCCCAGCGCCATATCCAAATCACGGATCAAATCCGCCGCGTCCTCAAGCCCGATTGAAAGCCGCACCACATCCGGCCCGGCGCCGGCGGCCAGGCGCTGTTCTTCGGTCAATTGCCGATGGGTGGTGGATGCCGGGTGCAGGATAAGGCTTCGCGTATCGCCAACATTGGCCAGATGCGAAAATAGCTGCACATTCTCTACCAAGCGAATGCCTGCCTCAAAACCGCCCTTTACGCCAAAGGTGAAGACCGAGCCCGGTCCTTTCGGCAAATAGCGCTTGGCGAGTGCGTGGAAGGGGCTATCCGGCAGACCGGCATAGGACACCCAGGCGACTTTCGCATGGCCCGCCAGGAATTCCGCCACCTGCTGCGCATTGGCAACATGGCGTTCCATCCGCACATGCAGGGTTTCAATCCCGGTGATGGTCAGCCAGGCATTCATGGGAGAAAGTGTGGGGCCAAAATCACGCAGCGCCACGGCGCGCGCTTTGGTCGTGAAGGCGAAATCGCCGAAATTCTCGTAAAACTTCAGCCCGTGATAGGCGGGTTCAGGGTCCGCCATACTTGGGAATTTGCCATTGGCGTAATTGAACTTGCCGGATTCAACGATCATCCCGCCGAGCGAATTGCCATGCCCGCCGAGAAATTTTGTCAGCGAATGTGTGATGATATCCGCGCCATGTTCGAAAGGCCGACACAAATAAGGCGAGGCGAGCGTATTATCCACAATCAGCGGAATGCCCGCTTCATGCGCGATATCTGCAATGGCGCATAAATCCACGACAATACCGCCGGGATTTGCGAGGCTTTCGACAAAAATCGCCTTGCATTTCGGCGTCAGCGCACGGCGGAAATTCTCGGGCTCGGTCGGGTCCACGAAATGGCAGGTCCAGCCGAGCTTCTTGAAGCTGAGCGCGAATTGCGTGAGCGATCCGCCATAAAGATTGCGGCTGGCGAGGAATTCATCGCCGGGTTCCAACAGGGTGAAGAAGGTGACGAATTGCGCCGCATGGCCTGAAGCGGTGGCAACAGCGGCGCGCCCGCCTTCAAGGCTCGCGACACGTTCTTCCAAAACCGCGACGGTCGGGTTGGAAAGCCGCGTATAGACATGGCCGAAATTATGCAGGTTGAACAGGGAAGCGGCGTGATCGACATCTTCAAAGACGAAACTTGTTGTTTGATAAATCGGCGTACCGCGTGCGCCGGTGGTGGGATCAGGCGCGGCACCTGCGTGAATGCTGCGCGTGGCAAAACCATAATCCAGATTGTGCGGCGGCAGCGGGCGATTCTTGCGCTTGCGATCGGCGGGTGGTTCTGGCGCTCGGTTGCGGATCAGGCCGGAATTCACACCACTCCAGGATAATTCGCCACCGAAGCGGCTGAATTCAATCTTTGGGCAGCGATCCATGATCACTTCAAGCCCGGCCGCTTCCGCCTTGGCCGCCGCGCCATCATGGTGCACGCCAAGCTGCGCCCAGAGCACCTTGGCGCCAATCGTAATCGCTTCATCGGCAATGCCTGGCAGCGCATCCGCGGCGCGGAATACATCCACCATATCCACCTGGACCGGGATATCAGACAATTTGGCGTAAATAGTTTCATCCAACAGTGTTTGGCCGGCCGTGCCAGGGTTCACGGGGATGACGCGATAGCCTTTGGATTGCAGGTATTTCATGACGAAATAGCTGGGCCGATTCCAGTTGGAAGAAGCACCAACCAGCGCGATTGTCTTCACCCGCTGCAGGATGGAGCGAATTTTTGCATCACTATACGCGAGCGGAGCCGGCTGGTTCATGGCGCAACCTTCGAAGAATGTTCAGAATCAAGCGTTGCGTTTAGCATGTTCTGAGACCCATCACCCACCCCAGGCCAATCCCATGATCGCCATTATTTTTGAAGTTGAACCGGCAGAAGGCCGGCTGGATGATTACCTTGACCATGCCGCGACGTTGCGAGAGGAATTGCAACGCATGCCCGGCTTCGTTTCGGTCGAGCGTTTCCGCAGCCTGACCAATCCCGCCAAGCTGCTCAGCCTTTCGCTGTGGGAGGATGAGGGTGCCGTCACGCGCTGGCGCTGCCATGCGGGGCATCGCGCGTCTCAGGTGGCGGGGCGGGATGGCATATTCGCGGGCTATCGGCTGCGCGTTGCCGCTGTGCTGCGCGATTACGGCATGACAGAACGGCGCGAACAGGCGCCGGCGGATAGCACCGCGCTTTGGGGGCTTTGATCGGCCTTCAGGCTTGCCCGAAGGCGCGCGCTATGTCCCGCAGCTTGAATTTCTGGATCTTGCCGCTTGGCGTGCGCGGCAGTTCCGGCAGAATTTCGAGCCGTTCCGGCATGTATTGCCGCGCCATGCGCTGCGCTTCCAGATAGGTGGTGATATCCGCCAAGCTTAGGCTGGCGCCTTCCCGCAGCCGTACAAAGGCGCAGGCCCGCTCACCAAGCCTGGCATCAGGAATGCCAACAATCGCCACTTCAGCCACGGCGGGGTGGCGAAATAGCAGGCCCTCAACTTCCACCACCGGAATGTTTTCACCACCACGAATGATGATGTCCTTGGAACGCCCAGCGATGCGGATATAGCCATCCGCATCCATGCGGGCGAGGTCGCCGGTATCAAACCAACCCTCAGGATCATTGGGGTTGAGTTCCGGGCGCTTCAAATAGCCGATGAAATTGGAGCAACCGCGCACTTGCAATTGCCCTTCCTGACCAGCCGGCAGCACCGCGCCATCGGCGCCCAGAATGCGCAATTCCATGCCGGGCAGGGGGCCGCCATCCGTGCTGGTGGCTTTTTCTTCCCCATCATCAAGCCGCGTCGTCGTGACCGCGCCATTTTCCGACATGCCCCAGGCCGAAACAATCGCCGCGCCCAAAGTCTGCCGCGCCTTGGCTACCAGGGCGCGCGGAATTGGTGCGCCAGCGGAAACAAAAACGCGGAGGCTTGGTGTGGCCTGGCCGGTTGCTGCGACATGTTCCGTCAGATCATTCAAAAACGGCGTGGCGCCCATGGTGAAGCTGGCGGCTTCATCGCGGATTTGCCGTGCCATTTCAGGGGCGGAGAAGATGTCCTGCAAAATCGCTGTACCGCCCAGCATGATGGGCAGCACGATGCCATACATGAAGCCAAGCTGATGCGCCAAAGGGGAGGGCATGTGGATCACATCTTCCACGCCAAGCCCAAGCCTTTCGGCGAAATATTCCAGATTGGATAGCATGGTGTTGGAACTATGCATGACCCCTTTGGGCTCACCAGTGGTGCCGCTGGTGTAAAGTAGCTGGATCACCTCATCAGGGCCGGGACCATCGGCTGGCGTGAAGGCGGCGGCAGGTGCTGCATCTTCAAGCAGCCGCGCAAAACCATCGGCGCCGTCACGCCCGACCACGAAAATATGCGCGAGCCTCGGCAGGTGTTCGCGTAGATTGGTGGCCATGGAAGCATAATCAAAACCACGGAAACTTGCCGGTACCACCAAAATCTTACTTTCCGCCAAGCCCAGCATGAAGCGCAATTCGCGTTCGCGGAAAATCACCATCAGCGGGTTGCTGATGGCGCCAAGCTTCAGGCAGGCAAGATGCAGGACGGAGAATTCCCACCAATTGGGGAGCTGGAAAGAAACCACATCACCGCGCCCAATGCCGCGCGCGCGCAAGGCAGCAGCCAGGCGGCTCGATAGATCATCAACCTCAGCATAGCTTAACCGCGTTTCCGTACCGATATCAGACCGGCAGGCGACAATAGCTGTCTTGTCAGGGCTGCGCGCCACGGCGCGGGCCAAATGATGCAGCAGCGTCTCATCGCGCCAAAATCCATGGGCGCGCATGGCGGGACCACGAATGGCGATATCATTGCCCTGGACGGTCATGTCTTTCTCCTGCCTTTTCAGCGGGCGTCTTTGCGCCCTTTCGCTTTACCCTTTGCGGGCATATTGCACAGCAACGCGGCCCGCCTTTTCGCGCGCCACAATCAGCTTCATGATCTGCGCCGTGCCATCCCCGATCTCAAACCCCATCACATCCCGCAGCCGCTGCTGATGCGGCAGATCGAGCGACCAACCATAATGCCCATGCGTCAGCAGGCATTGATGGATCACATCCACCGCGGTTTTGGGCCCAAGCCATTTGCACATGGCGGCTTCAGACGTATGCGCCTCATCCGCATCACGCAGACGCAGCGTGTGGTAGCAAAGCTGGCGAATGGCTGCGATCATGCCTTCGCCCTCTGCCAGCGGGAAACTGACACCCTGATATTGCGCAAGCGGCGCGCCGAAAGCCTGGCGTTCCGTGATATAGGCCCAGCTTTCATCGAGCGAGGCTTGCGCAGCCGCGCAGCATTGCAGGCCGATCAACGCGCGGCTGTAATCGAAACCCTGCATCACCTGAACAAAACCCATGCCTTCTTCACCGAGAAGATGGCTGGCGGGAATGCGCACCTCATCAAAAAAGATCGAACCGCGCCCGATGGCGTGGCTGCCCAAATCCCTAAAGCGCGTTGTGCTGATGCCGGGCGTATTCATGGGCACGAGAAAGGCGGAGACACCACGCGCGCCGGATTCAACAGTGCCGGTGCGGGCAAAGACCACGGCTGCATCAGCCTGATCCGCCATGCTGATCGAGGATTTTTCGCCCTTGATCACGTAGCAATCGCCATCCCGCCGCGCAGAAAGCGCCAGATTGGCGGCATCCGATCCACCGCGTGGTTCGGTCAGCGCGATGCAGAACAGCGCCTCGCCCGAGACTATGCGCGGAATCCAATGCCCGGCGATTTCCGGCGCCGCATGCCGCGCAATGATCTGGCCATTGAGCGAGGCCAATAAAGGCACGTAAGACACGTTGATGTCGCCATAGGCCAGCGCTTCAATCGCAAGCCCTGCCGTGACACTTGGTTCGCCGAGCCCGCCATAGCGTTCCGGCAAATCAGCGCCAATCAAGCCTAGCGCGCCCATTTCCAGCATTAGGGCGCGATCAAGCCGCGCCTCTGCCTCACGCTTCATATAGCCAGGTGCGATCTTCTCCCGCGTGAAGCGCTGCGCGGTTTCCTGAAAGGCGCGCTGATCATCCGTCAAAGGGCGTGTCATGGCGTGACTACTTCTGATATTTGCGGAAATCGGGTTTGCGCTTTTCGTTGAAGGCACGCACACCTTCCTTCGATTCCTCGGTATCGTAATACATGGAAAGCGCTTGCATCCCCATGCCGCCGATGCCGCGAA
Source organism: Asaia bogorensis (assembly GCA_945874515.1). Classification (GTDB taxonomy): domain Bacteria; phylum Pseudomonadota; class Alphaproteobacteria; order Acetobacterales; family Acetobacteraceae; genus Neoroseomonas; species Neoroseomonas bogorensis_B. The sequence goes on along the minus strand of CAMCHA010000088.1, from coordinate 2,069 downwards.
TATTCTCGCTATCTGCATTGAAGGAACGCTTCGCGATGGCGATCGCCGTCGGGCTCCGTTCCAGAAGTTCCGCGCACCAGCGCGCTACTTCTGCATCCAATTGATCATGCGGCACAACAACATTGACCAGGCCCATGCGCTCAGCCTCGGCAGCGGTATAGCGGCGGCAGAGATACCACATCTCGCGCGCTTTTTTCTCACCCACGATGCGCGCCAGATAGGCGGTGCCGAAGCCCGGATCCACGGAACCGACCTTGGGACCCACCTGGCCGAATTGCGCCTTTTCCGATGCGATGGTCAGGTCACATAATGTCGCCAGCACATTGCCGCCGCCAATCGCATAGCCTTGCACGCGCGCAATCACGGGCTTTGGCACATCGCGGATCAGGCTTTGCAATTCTTCAACCGGCAGGCCGATCATGCCGCGGCCATCATATTGCCCATCATGCGCGCTTTGATCGCCGCCGGTGCAAAAGGCGCGATCGCCCGCGCCAGTCAGCACAATCACGCCAATGGATTTGTCCCAGCCCGCGCGATTGAATGCATGGATCAATTCTTCGCAGGTTTGGCCACGAAAGGCATTCATCACCTGCGGGCGATTGATGGTGATGGTGGCCACACCATCCTGCGCTTCAAACAGGATATCCTGATAGGTCATGATGCTTTTCCTCAGCCCGCCATGGTCAGGCCGCCAGAGACACTGAGCACTTGGCCGGTGACGTAGGCGGCATCGTCACTCGCGAAAAACAGAATGGCGCCGGGCAGGTCCTCAGGTTCGCCGATGCGGCCCATGGGCGTGGCGCGGCGGAAGGCTTCTTCCAGCTTTTCCGGATTGCCTGCACCCTTCTTGTAGTCATCGAAAAGCGCGGTGTTGGTGGCACCGGGGCAGACCACATTCACGCTAATACCATTGCGCGCATGTTCACGTGCGATGGTTTTGGAAAACCCAACCAGCCCAGCCTTGCAGGCGGCGTAAACTGCTTCGCCGGAAGACCCGACGCGCGCTGCATCGGATGCGATATTCACAATCCGGCCATGGCGGCGTTCCAGCATACCGGGCAGCACTGCGTGATGCATATTGAGCGCCCCGGTCAGGTTGATCGCGATCAGCTTCTGCCAATCGGCGGGCGTTGTGTCCTTGAACAGGCGGAAGATATCCCAGCCCGCATTATTCACCAGGACGCTGATGGGGCCGAGCGCGGCTTCTGCCGCCGCCACCGCCGCCTTCACGCCTTCATGATCCGTAATGTCACATCGAAATGCCTGAGAAACACCACCTGCTTGGGTGATGTCTGCCGCTGTCTTCGCAGCGCTTTCAAGGTTGATATCGAAAACCGCCACGCGACTGCCCGCCTCCCCGAAGCGGCGGCAGGTGGCCCCGCCAATACCGCCGCCGCCACCGGTGACGATGACCGTTTTGTTCTGAAGGCCGCGCATGTTTCCCCCTGGTTTTGATCAAGTAAGATTTGACTGGCAGGACCAGAATAGCAATACTATGATATATTAAGATTGAAATGGCAATCTATTGATGCATTCATCCGTCGCCACCCTGGAAGGCCAAGCCGTGCGCGAAGATGACGCGGCGCGATTTGATGTGGCAAACCGGCTGTTTCTCAGGCTTTATCAAGCTTCTAACTTACTGCACAAAACCGGCACGCGGGCGGTGGCGGGCTTTGGCGCCACGACGCAGCAATGGGCGGTGATGGGGGCTCTTGCGCGTCCGGGCAGCAGGGAATCGGGGCTGACGGTCAAGGAATTGATCGCCTTTCTGATGGTGAGCCGGCAAAACCTGACCGCGGTGATAGATAGGCTGGCGGCGGCGGGCTTGGTCGAAAGGCTCCGCGCCGGGGGCGATGGACGGCTGCGGCATGTGCGCCTAACCGAAGAAGGGGCGCGCCAATGGGGCGCGATGGGGCCGGCCATTCGCGCCTATTACCAAGCGGCCCTGGCTGATTTCTCCACCGACGAAGCTGTGCAGCTTTTTCGCTTGCTGGATCGGCTGCGGGGTAGTCTCAACCGGATCGCCGAACCGGAGTAGCCGCCCCAGGCTTATTGGGGCGCCCCGATTT
>CAMCHA010000087.1 GCA_945874515.1 Asaia bogorensis | reverse complement strand
CGCCGCACGAGACATGCTGGGCCCGGAGGCCGGCGGGCAGGGGCCGGATGCCGCGGCGCTGCTGCGCCACCCCTTACTTGCCGCCGCCATGGATGATGCGCTGGCAGAAGGCCATTCCGTCACCGCTGAATTGCATCTGCCCGTGCCCTTACCGCGTGAGGTTTCAGCCCGCGTGGTGCCGCTTGATCCGCCACTCGCCAATGGTGGGCGGCTATTGATCCTGTTGATTGATCGCAGCCGGGAAGCCGCGATTGAACGCACCCGCGCCGATTTTGTCGCCAATGCCAGCCATGAATTGCGCACGCCACTCGCCAGCTTGCTCGGCTTCATTGAAACCCTGCGTGGCCCGGCGGCGGATGATCCCGAGGCGCAGCAGCGCTTCCTTGGTATCATGGCCGAACAGGGTGACCGCATGCGCCGGCTTATTGATGATTTGCTGAACCTTTCGCGCATTGAAATGGAAGAAAACCAGTCGCCGGTCGGTGAGGCGCCGCTTGCCATGATTCTGCGCGCTGAGGCCGAGGCACTGGCACCGCTGCTTAAGCGGCGCGATATGCGGCTGACGCTTGACCTTGATGAAGCATTGGTCGCCAAGCCCGCCAATGCGGATCAGGTCGCACAGGTGATCCGCAATCTGATGGAGAACGCGATCAATCACGGGCGCGATGGGGGATTGATTTCCGTCACCCTCAAGCCTTCATCCGCCGATGATGCGACGGCGCGCGCAGGGGGCTTGCTGAGCGTGGCCGATGACGGCCCCGGCATTGCGCGGCACCATATTCCGCGCTTGACCGAGCGCTTCTACCGCGTGGATGGCGCACGATCTCGCCACAAGGGCGGCACGGGGCTTGGGCTTGCCATCACGCGCCATATCGTGATGCGCCACCGCGGTCGGCTTGCCATTGAAAGCACGGAAGGTGTTGGGACCACGGTGCGTGTTTGGTTGCCAATAGGGTAGCGCTGGGCCGAAGTCTCCGGCATGGTTATGGGAAGAACTGGTCAAGAAAGAAGGGCTTCACCGCCTGATCGACTTAAAAATGCATCGAGGGGAAATGTCATGAAAATGCAACGTCGTAGTCTTTTGGCCTCAGCCGGTGCCCTACTGGCTGCGCCCGCCTTGGCACAGCCACGCTGGCCGGATCGGCCCATTGAAATCATTGTTGGCTTCACCGCCGGTGGCGGCACTGATCTTGATGCGCGAAGCTACGCTGCCGCTCTTGAAAAGCGCATTGGTGGTTCTGTGGTGGTGGTGAACCGCCCCGGCGCGGGGGGCGAAGTGGCGCTCGCGGCGGTGGCGCGGTCGCGCCCCGATGGGCATACCATCGGCACCACCAATATGCCGGGCTTACTCACCATTCCGATTGAACGCACGGCGCAATTCAAGCTGGATGATTTCGTTGGCATCGGCAATCTGGTGACCGATCCTTCTGCGATTACCGTGCATGAAGACAGCCCCTATCGCACGCTGGCTGACCTGCTGGCGGCAGCGCGGGCCAGGCCGGAAACCATCACCTATGCCTCGCCTGGGGTTGGCACGGATGATCATTTGCAGTTGGTGCTGTTGCAGGCCGCAACCGGCACGCGCTTTGTGCATGTGGTCTATCAGGGCGATCCGCAGCTCCGCGCGGCGGTGCTTGGCAAGCAGGTGGATAGCATGGGGCTCAATCTTGGGCCGGTTACGGCGAGCCCCGAGAAGCTTCGCGTATTGTCCCAAGGGGGCGCCACGCGCAGCCGCTTCCGGTCCGATGTGCCAACACTGATTGAATTGGGCTTCCCAGTGCAGATGGCCTCCGAACGGGGGCTGGTCATGGCGGCCGGCACGCCGCCCGCCATTGTGCAGCGCTTGCGGGAAGCCACGGCCGATATCGCGAAGGATCCAGAATTCGTGAAAATCCTGGAAGGCCGCTTCACGGAGCCTGCCTATGAGCCAGGCGATGCCTGGTTTGACCGGCTGCGCAGGCAGGAAGCGGAATATCGCCGGCTGTGGCAAGCCACGCCCTGGTCGCAAAGATAGGCGGCCATCAGCGCCTGGGGCGGTTGCGAGAGGTTGACCGCCCCATTTCAGGATGCCAATCCGTGTTGGCATGTTTCATTCGCAAGCTGCCTCTGACGAAAGGCGCTTTCTTTTTCTGCAAGGCCCGATAGCGCCTTTCTTTACTGAAGTCGCGGCTGGCCTGCGCGGCAGAGGGCATAAGGTCCATCGGGTCAATTTGAACCTTGGGGATCGGCTGTTTTGGCGTGGTCCTGGCGCAGTTGACTACACGGGTCGGCCCGCGGAATGGGCCCCCTGGATCGATGGCTTTCTTGCTGAATACGCCATTACCGATCTGGTATTGCTTGGCGAGCAACGCTTTTATCACAGCGTTGCTATTGCCGCCGCCAAGGCACGGGGTATTGCCATTACCGTCACGGATTATGGCTATGTGCGCCCGGATTGGATCACGCTGGAACGCGATGGCATGGGTGGCGCCAGTCTTTTCCCGCGCGACCCGGCAAGTATTCTCAGCGCGGCAAAGGGTCTTCCGCCGATTGACCCCGGACAACGCTTTAAGGATCACTTTCCAACCCAGGCACTATGGGATGTCTTGTATCACGTGGCGATTCTGTCGCCTTTCTCCTTTCGGCATTTCCAAAATCATGAGTTGATACACCCGGTCTGGATGTATTCCGGGCTAGGCCGTCGCCTGCTGCTTCGCGCGTTTGAGAACCATCGCTCGCGCAGGATCCTGGCTGGGCTTCAGCGGCGCCAAGCACCCTTCTGGCTGTTCGCCATGCAAATGGAAACCGATTTTTCCTTACGGGCTTATTCGCATTATCCAGATCTGGATACGCCGCTCGAGGAGGTTATCACCTCCTTCGCCCAGCATGCGCCGGGTGATGCGGAATTGCTGGTGAAACTGCATCCCTTGGATCCTTGCGTGAAGAATTGGCCAAAACGTATTTCAGCTATGGCCCGCAAAGCCGGCATCGCTGGGCGGGTGCAGGTGGCCCCGCGCGGTGATCTTGATGCCATGCTCAAGGCCGCACAGGGCATGATCACGGTCAATAGCACCACGGCCAGCCGCGCCCTTTCCCTTGGAAAGCCGGTGAAGTTTCTGGGTCGGACCATTTTTGATATGCCCGGGCTCAGTTTTCAGGGCGCTTTGGATGATTTCTGGACCAAAGCTGCTGCCCCTGAACCGACCTTGCGCGATGCGTTTTTCACCCTGCTGTGCAGCGCCTATATGGTTCGCGGCGTCTATTATCGCCGTCCCGGGCTTGATGCGGCGGTCGCGGCCACTGTGGAAAGGCTGGATCGCGGGCTGATCAACCTTCCCCTTCCGGCGGCGCAACCCGAAAGCGCAACAGCCTGACCGCCCGATCGGAAAGCCCCGCCGGGAGCAGCACCAACAGACGAAGCGCAAACGCAAGCGGCCAGGGGAAGAAGACACTACTTTTCCGGGCACGAATGCCGGCTGTGATACGTCCCGCGGCTTCTTCCAGGCTCAGCAGAAAGGGGCGTGGCCCTTTAAAGCGGTTGCCCATGGCGCTCTCAAAAAACCCGGGGCAGATGACCGTGACCCCGATGCCCCGCATGGCCTCAGCGCTACGAAGCGCCTCACCCCAGGCAATAAGCCCAGCCTTGCTGGCCGAATAGGCCGGTGAATCGGGAAGCCCCCGAAGGCCCGCGAGTGAGGCGATAACGGCGATTTGCCCCTGGCCCCTTCCGCGCAGGCGCGGCATTAGAGGCCCGATCAAGGCCATTGCACCGATCAGATTGACTTCGATCTGGTTGATGGCCGCGCCATACGCCTCAGGCTCACCTTCCAGGCTGCTCCCGGAGGAGGTTCCAGCATTGGCGATAATCAGATCAACTGGCGCGGCGTCATCAAAGGCCAGGAGGGCAGGGGCAAGGCTTGCGGGGTCCCGAATGTCGCAGGCGAGGATTTCAACCTCCGCCCCGGCCATCCGGCAGAACTGGGCGACTTTGGCGAGTGCCTCGGCGCTACGGGCCGTCAGGAATAGCCGCGTGCCCGGTGCGGCAAAGCGCTGCGCCAGGGCGGCGCCAAGCCCGCGGGACGCGCCGCTGATCACGATATGCCGCATTGTTCTTGACACTCCTTCCGACCGTGCTGCGACATGCAGAAGCCCTGCGGCGCCAAAGCCTGCTGGAGCTGGATTTGCTGGGTGACGCCGCGGAGAACCGTTTAGTTGATTTAGAATTTTATGTTTCCATTAAATCGCTATATGCTAATACTCAATCTGATGATGAATTTCGTTTAGTTTCTCGCGAATCAAGAGTGGGAGAAAGTTGGATGTTTAGCGGGCCCGATTATGGGCGCCTCGGCGGAGGCACGTTTATGGCGCTGCTCATGCTTGTCCCCTTGGTCGGCTGTAGTGGCACGGGTGGGGTTGGTGGTCAGGGCGATGCTACAGCAGCGCCGCCCGGCCGTATCCTGGATCCGATTGCCGCCTTTGCTGCTGACCCACCGCCAAGTGGTCAGGGGCAGATTTTTCTGCCTGAGCGGAATGAGCCTGTGACGCTTCGGTTTGTACGCCAATATTCCGCTGCGAGCGGGCGCGAATGCCGGGAAGTCAGGGTTGCGCAGCGTACAGGTGAAACGGCGCGCCTGTTCTGTCGCGCCGGCCCTGGCTGGATAGAAGCGCGGCCACTCCTTGCCGAGACGGTTGGTCGCTGATGGGTCTGCGGGGGGAAGCGGCCCTTGTACTTCGCGGGGCGCGCATGCAGCGCCGCGTGATTGGGGCGCTGATCATCCGGGAACTTCATACGCGCTTTGGGCGCCATTATTTTGGTTATATTTGGTTGTTTTTTGAGCCGTTGCTGCTGGGCAGTGCTATCGGGTTGGTGCATGCCCTCGGGGAGCATTCGGCACTTTTCGGCCCGTTCGAATTTTGGGCGGTTGGGTATATTTTGTATTTTATCTTCCGTGGAATAATAAACCGCGCTCCGGTTGCCATCCCCTCCAACATGGCCTTGCTTTATCATCGAACGGTTTCTTTGCCTGATATTTTTTTCGCCCGCCATATGATCGAGACAATCTCTTGCAGCGGGGTGATGCTGGTTTTTCTGTTTGCGCTTTTCGCTTTGAACGGAGAAATTGTTGAGGATCCTACTAAAATCATGCTCGCGCTCATTGGCATGACGTTGCTTAGTCAAGGCTTAGCCTTGGTGGCCGCGGCGGCGACTGAAGCGATGGAGGGTGTTGAGCGCGCCGTCCATGCGATTACCTATTTGATCCTGCCTGCTTGCGGGATGTTTTTCCTGGTTGAGACTCTGCCCGATTGGCTCCAGGAGCTTGCCTTATATGTTCCGACAGTGCATCTTTTTGAACTTATGCGTGACGGTCAGTTTGGTTCACGCTTTATGGCACATTATGACCTTGGCTATGTGGCTGCTTGGATCCTTGTGACCCATTTGCTTGGCCTTACTGCGCTTCGTATCACCCGTCGGCGCCTTGGGTTAGAATAGGCAACGCCATGAGTCTCGAACTGATCGATGTGCACAAGTCCTACCCCACCAGGGACGGTCAGAAAATTGTACTGCGTGGTGCTTACGGAAAGATAGCGCGCGGTGAGAAGTTGGGTATTCTGGGCCGCAATGGCTCGGGCAAATCCACCCTTGTGCGCATGCTGGGCGGTGTTGAGGCACCAACCCGTGGTCGCATAAAGCGGTCGATGGCCATTTCCTGGCCAATCGGTTTGGCGGCCGGGTTTTCAGGACAGCTTTCCGGCGCAGACAATGCCCGCTTCATTGCCCGCCTTTACGGCCGAGACACCGACACAATAACTGAGTTCGTCGCTGAGTTTTCCGAACTCGGCGAATACCTGCGCATGCCTATGATGACCTATTCGTCGGGTATGCGCACGCGCCTCGCGCTCGCTGTCTCGTTGGCGGTGGATTTTGACTGTTACCTAGTGGATGAGGCCTTGGCGGTTGGTGACACGCGCTTTGGCCGTGCCTTTGCCGAGAAAATCGACAGAGCAGGGCTCATTCTGGTCTCCCACTCCCCGGCGCTGGTGAGGCGGCTTTGCACGCGCGCAGCCGTGCTTGATCAGGGTAATCTAACCTTCTATGACGATCTTGATGAAGCTCTCGCCACTTATAACGCTCTCTGAGCCTGGCGCCAGTCGCAGCGGTGAAGCTCTCGAGCTTATACCGTCGCCGAAGCCTTGGCTGGTCCGGCTGTTTCGAAAGCCTTTTTTTCTCCTGGTTATCCTGCCAAGCTTGATCGCAGCCTTTTATTTTTACGGCATTGCCGCGCCACAATATGTGTCTGAGGCGCGTTTCATTGTGAATTCTAGGGGAGGCGACGGCGGCGCTCAGGCTGCGGCCATGCGTGCCGCTGGGGCCGGGTTACTTGGTGGCCTTGGAGGAGGCATGTCCGGAGGCGAAGCCAATAGCATACGCAACTTTCTCACCTCGCTGGATGCGGTCATGCAGGCCCATGAAAGGCTTGACCTGGTCGAGTTATGGCGCCGTCCGGAAGCTGATTTCCTGGCACGGCTATGGTTTACTGAACCGGAACGGATCGCACGCTTCTACAATCATATGGTGAACGTTACTTTGGACCCCATGACTGGTGTAACAACGCTGAAGGTACGTAGTTTCCGTCCTGAGGATTCGAGAGAATTGACAGAGACTCTGCTTATGGCAGCGGAAACCTTGGTCAATCGGCTTTCGGAGCGCGCGCGCGGGGATACCTTACGATTGGCACAGAATGAGGTCGAAATCGCAGAGCGGCGGGTGCAGGAAAGCAGCACGGCCCTGATACGCTTTCGCGAACAGCAAAAGGAACTCGACAGCGCCGGTGCGGTTCAGGCCGCTGTGGTTCTTAGGGGACAGTTTGAAGGCTCACTCGCCCAGGCGCGCGCTGAATTGACCGAAAGACTTCAATTTATGCGACCGGACAATCCGGCGCTACAGGCGACCCGCAACCGGATCGAGGCGCTGGAACGCCAGATCGCAGCGGAACGCTCTCGGCATACGGATACAACCTCGACCCTTGGTGGCGCCATTCTGGTAAGCCAATTAGCGGAATATGAACGACTAATGCTGGAACGCGAGTTTTCCAACAAGCAACTCGCTTCCGCCACCGCAAGCCTTGAGGTGGCACGCGTTGAAGCTCAACGGCAGCAACTTTATCTCTCGCGCATTGTCCAGCCCAACTTGGCTGTTTACGCCCTATATCCGCGGAGCTTCACGACGACAGCGAGTATTCTCCTCGGCCTGGCCATAGCCTATGGCATTGGTTGGCTTCTGATTGTGGGGATGCGTGAGCATGCAGCGTAAACGCATAGGCCCATTGGCTAGAGTCTTGCTGCTTTTGTTTGGGTTTTTCCTTATTGGTTTAGGACCGTCAGCAGAGGCCCAAGCCCAGTCGGCAAACCCCAACATCATCCCAGGTATGCCATCCTTCCCGCGGCAGATGATTCCGGCCCTACCGGGTGCTCCTAACGACGGGGTTCGGATGGACCCTCCGCCTGTTTTCGATCAGCGCAGCCTTGCCGATCTCCCAGGGCAGTCCCGCGGAACGGAGCGTGTGGGCAGCCCGACCCAGGCTGAAGGTGGCCCAACGCTGGTTACACCACTCGGTGATTTACAGCGTGCCACCGGCCCTGCAACGGCGGTCTTCGGGGGTGCGCTATTCACCGGCCAGCCGCAATCCTCCTCAGATGCGCCCAACCCGAACTATGTGCTGGCCCCTGGTGACCGCGTCAGTGTGCGCGCCTGGGGGGCGGTGGATGCGGAACAGGTGTCTCAGATTGATCCCGCCGGCAATCTGTTTCTGCCCAATATCGGACCCATTCGGGTAGCTGGCACGCGCGTTGGTGATTTGCAGCGCGTGGTGGAAGGCGAAATACGCCGTGTCTACACGCAGCAGGTCCAGGTCTATGCCACGGTCCTGTCCACGCAACGTATCGGCGTTTTTGTAGCCGGCTTTGTGAAATCTCCGGGCCGTTATGCCGGAGTTGCCTCAGATAGCATTCTGGATTTTCTGCTGCGCGCCGGCGGCGTTGACCCAGCGCGCGGTTCCTTCAGGGAAATCAGTGTGCAGCGCGGTGGCGGAACCGTGACCAGCCTTGATCTCTACCGCTTCCTCATGGATGGGCAGATACCGCAGATTCGCTTGCAGGAAGGTGATACCATCCTGGTCGGTCGTCAGCGCCCGCTAGTGGGCGCCGATGGCGC
>CAMCHA010000086.1 GCA_945874515.1 Asaia bogorensis | reverse complement strand
TCGCGCTCCATGCACAACGCATCCGCGCCACGCGTGCTTACGGGGCAGCGCAGGATAACAACCACCCTATCAGCGAAGCAGCGGGGCTATTCGTTTGCGGGCTGCTTTTGGGCCGGGCGCGGGACCAACGCGCCGGGGCGCGGGGGCTGGAGCGGGCTGTGGCGCGGCTGGTCTCACCTTGCGGCGCCTTTGCCCAAGCCTCGCCCGCCTATCACCGGTTAATGCTGGATGTGCTGTCGATCGCCGAATGGTTCCGCCGGCGCCATGGCGCGCCAAGCTTTGCTGCGCCCTTCAACGCCCGAGCCGCATCGGCGACCCAATGGCTTGGCCGCGTCATGGCGCCAAATGGCGCTTTGCCGCGCATCGGGCCTTGCGATGATTCTGCCTTTGCCGATCTTTCCGGCGCTGGCGGCCAGGATGCGCGCGCCAGCCTGGAACGCGCTGCGCGATTGTTTCTCGGCGAAGGCACCGGACTGCCCGATGATGCGGGCTGTCGCGCCCTTGGCCTTGCTGCCACCCCTGCCGCCCCGGCACCTCAAGCGGCGCATTGGCGGAGCGCCGGCTGGTTCGGCCTCAGCGGGGCAGGGCGCGCGCGCGGCGTGCTGCGCACTGGCGTACCGCTGCGGTTCCGGCCAGGTCAGGCGGATTTGCTGCATTTCGACCTTTGGGATGGCAATGAAAACCTGCTGCGTGATGGCGGCAGCGGCGCCTATCTGCCGGCGCCGGGCTTTGATTGGTGGCAAAGCATGCTGGCCGGCGGGGCGGGGCATAATCTGATCACCTTTGATGATGCCGAACCCATGCCGCGGCTTGGCCCCTTTCTGTTCGGTCGTTGGCCGCGCTGCCGCGCCATTCCGGATGGCGCTAAAACCCGCGATTGGCGCGGCAATCGCCATGCGCGGCGGATTGAATGCCGTGGCCGCCTTTGGCGCGTGGAGGACCGCATCGGGGGCGATTTCCAGCGCCTTGCGCTGCGCTGGCGGCTTTGCCCGGGGGATTGGCGGCGCATTCCGGATGGCGTTGAAAGTGCCAAGGCGCGCATCTCGATCAACGCTGATGCGCCCTTCACCCTGGAATTGATTCGCGGCTGGGAAAGCCCGGCCTATGGGCGGGTGGAGCCCGCGCCCGTGCTGGAACTCCGTGCCCAGCGCCCGATTGGGCGGATTTTCACTGATATCGCCCTACCCAAAATGGGTGGATGCTGATGCCGCTGCCGCTGCTGCTGATGGGGCTATGGGCTTGGCGTGCCAGGTTGGCGCTGATCCTGCTGCTGCTTTGGGTGGGGGGCGCGGCGGCGATCCTGCTTTGGCCGCGCGGCCATGTAGCGCGCGCCCAGGTGGCGCCGGCGGAAACCACGGCCTTCGCCATTTCATCCCTGCTATCGACACAACCGCTGAGCTTGGGGCAGGGGCTGGATACGCGCCCGGGAGGTAACTTCGCCATTTATCTGGCCGCGCTGCGCTCGCCCGAGGCTGCGCGGATGCTGACCACGGAAACTGGCCTGCTTCAGGCGATGGAGCGCGCCCGCCAAGACTCGCCGCTTTGGGGGCTGCGTGTTTTGCTTGGGCTTAATCGGGCGCTCGATGCCGATGATGTGCAGGCCTGGATGGAGCGCTATGTATCAGTAACTCAGAATCTTGGCGCCATTACTTGGAGTCTTGAAGTAACCCATGGCGACCCGGCGCTGGCGCTGCGAAGCCTGATCAGTCTGCACCGTTTTGCCGAGGCCAAGGTACGCGCTGACCTGGCGGACCAAGCGGCACGCCGGGTCGCTGCGTTGGAAGTGCGGCTTTCCGGCGAAAGCGATATCTTCCTCCGCAATAGCCTTTACGATCTTCTGGCGCAGCAGCAGCGCGCCGGGTTGGTGGTCGCGGCGGATGAGGCTGTGGCGGCACGGCTGATCGCCGCCCCCATGGTGGAAGCCCGTGCGTCCCGCCCTAATCGGCCACTGTTGCTTGGGCTTTGGCTGCTGGTGGTACCTTTCGCGGTTTTCATGGCAGCGGCGGGCGTCTTGCTGACGCGCATCGCCTTTCGGGACGCCGCGCTGGTCACGCGCAGCCCGGCCATGCAGGGGGATTGAAGGTGCGGGCTGATGGCAGGCAAGCCGCGCCGCCCCATGATGCGCTGGCCTGGCTGGCGGGGGTTTCTGCCGCCTTGCTCCATCTTGCTGGCGCGCTGAAATCCATCCCCCTGATCGGCGCTTTACCCATTGATTTTACGATATTCAGCGCTGCCCTGGCGCTGCCCTTGCTAGCGCTTTGCGCCATCACGCGGCGCTGGGTAGTGGCGCCGGAAATCGGCCTGCCGCTTGCCGCCATTGGAGTGCTTTGGCTCTGGCTGGTGCTGGCCGGCTGCTGGAGCGCTTCGGGCGCCGTGCTTGCCGCCAAATTGCTGGAAATCACCCTGCTTGGGCCAATCATGCTGTTCGCTGGCTTGGTGGTGGCCGGGGATGACACGGCGCTCCGCGGCTTTTGTGCCGGTGTGCTTGGGGCTGGCGCAGCGGTTGCGCTCAGCCTTGCCAATAATCTCGCGCAAGGGAGTGTCGCGCTGGGTGGCCCGCCCGATGCCGATCCCGAGAAATGGCGTATTGCCTATCAGGTGACCGGGCTCGCCATTGCCATGGCGGCGGCACTCGCGGCTGTTCGTTGGGCGGAAGCGCGTGGTGCTGTGCCAGGGTTTTTTTGGTTGGGCGCCACCCTGGCCTTCGCGCTTGGCGCTTTGCTGCCCGGCGGGCGGGCGGCACTGGTGGCGCTTGCGCTTTCCCTGGCATGCGGTCCGCCGCTGATGCTGCTCAGGCAAGAAAGGCGCGGGCAGGCGGTCCTTTGGCTGCTTGGGCTGCTCAGCCTGGCCGGTTGCGCGGCCCTATTCATGGGAACCGAGGTAACTCAGCACGCCCGCGCTCTGGAACGTTTCTTTGCGCCCAATACGTTGGAAAGCTCCGGCCGTTTGCCGCTTTGGGGTGCGGCCATGGATTTGGCGGGTCAGACCATGCCCTTTGGTCTCGGCACAGGCGGCTTCAGCCTGGCGGCGGGGTTTGGTGAATGGCGCGGGCGGCACCCCCATAACCTGGCGCTTGAAGCACTGGCCGAGGCGGGCCTGCCCGGCTTCGCGCTTTGGCTGATTGCCTTTGGCGGGGCGGCCTGGGTGGTCTGGCGGCTTGGCCGGACCGCGCCTTCCTGGCGCGTAGCGCGGATTCTGATGCTCTGCCTGCCCATGGCGGTGACGCTTCAGGTCTCAACCGATCTTGGCAATCGCATGGCCTGGCTCACGCTTGGCTTGGCGCTGGGGCTTGGCCTGCGCGCCGAAGCGCCGGGGAAGGAGGCTTTGTATGTACGCGCTTCGGGGTAAGGCTGCGTTCGACCGCGTGGTGGCCGCGCTCGTGCTGGTGCTCGGGGCGCCATTCCTTGCCATGCTCGCGCTGGCGGTGCTGCTGGCCTTGGGCCGACCCATCCTGTTTCGCCAACGCCGTGCCGGGCTGCATGGCGCGCCCTTTACGTTATTAAAGTTCCGATCCATGCGCGAAGGTGAGGCGCCGGATGCCGCGCGGCTCAATAGCTTCGGGCGCTGGCTCCGGGCCAGTGGCCTCGATGAATTGCCGCAAATGATCAATATCTTGCGTGGTGAGATGAGCCTGGTAGGGCCGCGGCCTCTGCCCTGCGACTATACGCCCCTGTTTAGCGAAACCGAGGCGCGCCGGCTTTGGGTGCAGCCCGGCCTGTTTGGTCTTGCCCAGGCGGAAGGCCGCAATGCGCTGCCTTGGGGGCGGCGCTTGGCGTGTGATGTACAATATGCCGACCAAAAACCTGACTTTGTGTCAGATTTCAGGATCGTCCTGGCCTGCTGCGCCCTGCTGCTGCGCGGCCATGGCGCCACCATGCCCGGTCATGCGACCTCGCCAAGCTTGCAAGAAGCCCTCTCGCGCGGCGCTGTTCTTGTGCCGGCTCCGCCGATGACGCGCGGCCATCAGGGATGAATGCCATGCTCTCCTCCGCCCATGCTGCCCGAATCCTGCCCAAGCCGCCGAAGCCTTCGCGAGAGCTAGCGGCACCCATCCTGCTGTCGCCGCCGCATTTGACGGGGCGGGAGATAGCTGTGCTGGAAGCGAGCCTCGCATCGGGCTGGCTGGCCCCCGCTGGCCCCGCGCTGCGCGTCTTTGAGGCCGCCTTTGCCGAGGCCACCGGCTTTGCCCATGTGCTGGCTGTGGCCTCAGGCACCGCAGCGCTCACTCTCGCCTTCCGGGTGCTGGATATCCAGCCGGGGGATGAGGTTTGGGTGCCAAGCTTCACCTTCATCGCTTCCGTGGCACCGGCGGTGCAAATGGGCGCGACGCCTCGCTTCTTGGATGTCTGCCCCGAAAGCTGGACGCTTGACGCGGCGTTACTGGCAGCGGAGCTTTGGCAGGCCGCGCGGCAGGGCAGGCTGCCAAAAGCGGTGGTGGCGGTGGATATCTATGGCCAATGTGCCGCTTTGCGGGCCATTGCCTCGCTTTGCGCAGGATATGGTGTGCCGCTGATATCCGATAGCGCGGAGGGGCTGGGTGCCTCTCAATCGGGGCTGCCCGCCGGGCGCGGCGCGCAGCTCGCGACCTTTTCCTTCAATGGCAACAAGATCATCACCGCCGGCGGCGGTGGGGCGCTGGCTTCCGATGATCCAGGGCTGATCGCTCGTGCCCGTAGCCTCGCCGATCAGGCCAGATCCCCGGCGCCGCATTATGAGCATGCCAGCACCGGCTATTCCTTTGGCATGTCGTCCTTGCTGGCGGCGGTGGGGTTCGCGCAACTGGCGAAACTCGGCGATCGCGTGGCACGGCGAAGGGCGATTTTCGCACTCTATAAGGAAGCGCTTGAGGATTTGCCAGGGATTGCCTTCATGCCGGAAGCACCCTGGGGGCGGTCCTCACGCTGGTTGACCGCCATGCTGATTGACCCAGCCGGCTTCGGCATGGATGCCGATGGCCTGCGCCGCGTCTTGGCAGCCGAGGGCATTGAAACCCGCCCGGCCTTCAAGCCCTTGCATATGCAGCCGGTATTTCGTGACGCGCCCCGCATCGGCGGGTCGGTGGCGGAAGCGCTTTTTGCGCGCGGGCTTTGCCTGCCCTCTGGCAGCGGCTTGGGGCAGGACGCGCAGCACCGCGTCATCCGCGCCATCCGCGCCGCGGCGCGCGGCTAAGTTCCATGCACATCCTTTATCTGCATCAGCATTTCAGCACGCCCGAGGGCAGCACCGCGACACGGAGCTTCGCCTTCGCCCGCAGCCTTGCCGCGCGCGGCCATCGCGTGACGCTGGCAACCGGCCGCTATCAGGGCGCTGAGGCTGGGCTCAACGGCACCTTTCGGAAGGGAAGGCGGGAAGGCCGCGTGGCCAGCTTCCAGGTGGTGGAATTCGATATCCCTTACGCCAATGCGATGGGTATTGCGGCCCGTGGCGCGGCGTTTCTGCGCTATGCGGCGGCGGCGGCGCGCCTTGCGTTTCGGGTGAAGCCTGATCTGATCATCGCGTCCTCAACCCCGCTGACGGTGGCTTTGCCGGCGCTTCTGGCCAAGGGTTTGCGTGGCATTCCCTTCATTTTCGAAATCCGTGACCCCTGGCCGGAATTGCCGCGCGCCATGGGCGTGCTGCCGGCGCCGCTCGTCCCGGTATTTGATACCCTGGCCAATCTGGCCTGCTGCCATGCGGCGGCGGTGGTCGCATTATCGGATGGCATGGCGGAAACAGCCCTCGCGCGTGGCGCCGATCCAGCGCGGGTGCAGATAATCGGCAATGGCTGCGATTTGGACCTTTTTGGGCCCCATATCGCGCCTTGGCGCCCGCCCGAGGCCGCGCCCTGGGAAGTGCTGGCGCTTTATGCCGGCGCCCATGGCCGGGCGAATGGGCTTGGCGTGGTGGTGGAAGCCGCGCGGTTTTTGGCCGCAAGGGGCGAGGCCCGGCTCCGCATTCTGCTGGTGGGTGAAGGGGCCGAGAAAACCGCGCTGATCCAGCAGGCAGCGGGCCTGCCCAACCTGACTTTCCTGCCGCCCATGCCCAAGCGCGATGTGGCGCGGCTTTTCGCGGGCAGCCAAATCGCTTTGCATATCCTGGCTGATTGCGCTGCCTTCGCCGAATGGACCGCCCCCAATAAGTTGATGGATGGCCTGGCCGCGGGCCGGCCCGTGATCAGCACCGCGCCAGGTCAGGCCGCGCGGCTATTGGCCGCAGGCGGCTGCGGCATCGCTGTGCCGCCTGGCGACGCTGCGGGCTTGGCCGCTGCGCTGACCAGCCTGGTGGAAGACCCCGCGCGCCGTGCGGCGATGGGGGCGGCGGCGCGCAGCCTTGCCGTCCGCCAGCATGATCGACGCCTGCTTGCCGCGCGCTTCGCGGCGTTGGTGGAAGCCATCCCAACCGCTCAGCCCGCGCCGTCCAAGCCAGTGCATTTCGCCATTTCAGGAAGGCGCTGACCATGCTGCCCGAGGTACATCTTGTTGCTGCCGCAAGGCCCAATTTGCCGAAACTCGCCGCCCTTTGGCATGCGCTGGCCGCTGGCCCCGATTTCTGCCAACCCGTTTTGCTGCATACCGGCCAGCATGAGGACCCAGCCATGTTCGGCGTGCATTTCGCCGATCTTGGCCTGCCCACGCCTGATATCGCGCTTGGGGTTTCCGGCGGCAGCCATGCGGTGCTGACGGGGCGTTCCA
Organism: Asaia bogorensis; assembly: GCA_945874515.1. Classification (GTDB taxonomy): domain Bacteria; phylum Pseudomonadota; class Alphaproteobacteria; order Acetobacterales; family Acetobacteraceae; genus Neoroseomonas; species Neoroseomonas bogorensis_B. The sequence continues at coordinate 1,533 of CAMCHA010000086.1, read as the reverse complement.
TGATTGCCTGCGAAACCGTCTGGAAGTCGCGCCGCCCCGCTGCCGTGGTGGTGGCGGGTGATGTGGATGGCGCGCTTGCCGCAGCACTCGCCGCACGCAAGATGGGCATTACGCTGATCCATCTGGAAGCCGGGCTGCGTTCGGGCGAACGGGATTTGCCTGAAGAAATCAATCGCCGCGCCATTGATGCGATTTCCGATATTCTTTGGGCGCCGGATGAGGCAACCGCCGCGCGGCTGCGTCAGGAAGGCCATTCCGCCGCCGCAGTGCGGGCGGTGGGCAATGCCATGGTGGATACGCAGATGCGGCACTTGCAGGCCGCGCGCGCAAAGCGCTTGCCGCGCGGCCTTTCGCGCGGAGGCTACGGGCTGGTGACGCTGCACCGCGCCGGCAATGTGGATAAGCCCGAGCGCTTTATCGCGCTGCTTGATGCGCTTTCTGCCGCGGCGCGGCATTTGCCGCTGATCTGGCCCATTCATCCGCGTGCGGCGGCACAAATGAAGGCCTTTGGCTTTGTGCCGCCTGCGGGTGTGCGCATCATGCCGCCGCTTGGGTATCTGGAGTTTCTGTCCTTGCTTTGCCGTGCGCGGCTGGTCGCGACCGATAGCGGCGGCGTGCAGGAAGAAGCGACCGCGCTTGGCTTGCCTTGCTTGACGCTGCGCGGCGCCACTGAACGCCCCATCACCATCGCCGCCGGCATGAACCGGTTGGCAACGCCTGAGGAATTGCCTCAGCACGTTGCGGAAATTCTCAAAACCCCCTTGCGTCCGGCGCGGCCCATTCCGCTTTGGGATGGGCGCGCGGGCATCCGCATGTGTGAGCATTTGCAAACCCTACTGGATGGTGACGAATGCCGCGCGATGGTGGCCTGATCCCTGTTTGGCTGGCGCGCCCGAAAGTATTGCTGCTGTCTGCCGCGCATCCGCCTGCCGATATTCGTGTGGTGATGAAGGAAGGCGTGAGCTTGGCTGAGGCCGGCTATGCAGTCAGCCATTTATGCCCCGAACCATCATCTGGCACAGCGCCCCTGCTGGTGGCGGGGGTGGCTATCAGCACCTTTCCAGCGCGGCGCGGTCGCTTGCGCCGCTTCCTTGGCATTCCGCGCCTTGCCATGCGCGCGGCAGCGCAGCGCGCCGAGGTGATCCATGCCTCGGAACCCGATGCCTGGGCGGCGGCGCTGCTCGCCGGCTGGTGGACCGGCGCGCGCATCATTTTGGATGTGCATGAACATTACCCATCGCGGCTGGATGGCAGGGCGCCGGCCTTGCTGCGCCCCATGCTGCGCGGCTTGCTGCATGGGGTGTGTTGGGCCATGGGGCGGGCTGCTGATGCGGTGGTGGTGGCGAAGGATGGGCTGGAAGCGCCTTTTGGCGGGGAAGCGCGGGTGGTGAAGGTGCGCAATTACGCGCTTGGCGATGTGCCGCCGCGTGTTCATGGCGCCGGCCCGATGACGCTGCTGCATTTGGGTGCGCTGACGCGCGCGCGCGGCTGGGCGCAAATGCTGGACGCCCTGGCGCTTTGCCCGCCCGAGAC
>CAMCHA010000085.1 GCA_945874515.1 Asaia bogorensis | reverse complement strand
TTTTTTGGGCGGATCAGCCCTTGCGTCGCCGCCCGCCCTTGCCCTTGTTGGGGTCATAGCCCCCGCCACCCGGCCCCATGGGCTTTGGCTTCCAATCCGCCTTGGCCTTGGGCTTGGCTTCCTGGAGCGACCGGCCCGCCAAATTGGGCGCAAGCCCTAGATCGAGGCTTTCCAGCCGCTTGATTTCGTCGCGCATCCTAGCCGCGGTTTCGAATTCAAGATCAGCCGCCGCCGCGCGCATTTTGCGTTCCAATTCCGCGATGGTGGCTTTCAGATCCTTGCCTACAAATTCTGCGGTTTCTTCGCCTTCAAGCGCGTCAACCGTCACGTAATCCTGTTCATAGATGGATTGCAGCGCGGATGAGATATCGCGCCGGATGGTCTGCGGCGTGATGCCGTGTTCCGTATTCCATGCTTGCTGTCTTGAGCGGCGGCGCGCGGTTTCTTCTAGGGCGCGGCGCAGGCTATTGGTCATTACATCGGCATACAGCACCACGCGGCCATCAACATTGCGCGCGGCGCGGCCGATGGTTTGAATGAGCGACGTGGTGCTGCGCAGAAACCCTTCCTTATCCGCATCCAGAATCGCGACCAGCGCGCATTCGGGAATATCCAATCCTTCGCGCAGCAAATTGATGCCGATCAGCACATCAAACACGCCCTTGCGCAAATCGCGGATGATCTCGATGCGTTCAAGTGTGTCAATATCGGAATGGAGGTAACGCACGCGAATGCCGGCTTCTGTCATGTATTCGGTGAGGTCTTCGGCCATGCGCTTGGTGAGGGTGGTGACCAGCACGCGCCCACCATGCTTGGCGACTTCGCGGCATTCCGCCAGCAGATCATCCACCTGCCTTTCTACGGGGCGGATTTCCGTGACGGGATCAACCAGGCCGGTGGGGCGGATCACCTGTTCGGCGAAGGCGCCACCGGTGCGTTCCATCTCCCACGGGCCGGGCGTGGCGCTGACGAAGATGGAAGGCGGGCGATAAGTGTCCCATTCTTCGAATTTCAGCGGGCGGTTATCCGTGCAGCTCGGCAGGCGGAAGCCATATTCGGAAAGCACGGTCTTGCGGGCATAGTCTCCGCGATACATGCCGCCAATCTGCGGCACTGTGACATGGCTTTCATCCACGATCAGCAAAGCGTTGTCGGGCAGGTATTCAAACAGCGTGGGCGGTGGTTCGCCCGGATTGCGGCCCGTGAGGTAGCGGCTGTAATTTTCGATACCTTTGCAAGACCCCGTGGTTTCCATCATTTCAATGTCGAAAATGGTGCGCTGTTCCAGCCGCTGCGCTTCCAGCAATTTGCCTTCCGCATGCAGCTTCGCCAGATGTTCCTTCAATTCGTCCTTTATGCGCGTGATGGCCTGGGTCAGGGTCGGGCGCGGGGTGACGTAGTGGCTATTCGCGTAGATAGAAACACGTTCCATCTCCGCGGTGATTTCGCCCGTCAGAGGATCGAATTCGCGGATCGCCTCAATCTCATCACCGAACAAGGAAACGCGCCAGGCGCGGTCTTCCAAATGGCTTGGCCATAGGTCGACGCTTTCGCCCCGAATGCGGAAAGTGCCGCGGGCGAAGAAATTATCGTTGCGGCGATATTGCTGTTCCACCAGGCCCTTTACCAGCACATCCCGGTCAATCTTCCCGCCGGCTTCAAGCTTCACCACCATGCGCGAATAAGTTTCAACCGAACCGATGCCATAGATGCAGGAAACCGAGGCAACGATCACCACATCATTACGTTCCAGCAGGGACTGTGTGGCGGAATGGCGCATGCGGTCTATCTGTTCGTTGATCTGCGCGTCTTTTTCGATGTAGGTGTCGGTGCGCGGCACATAGGCTTCTGGCTGGTAGTAATCATAATAGGATACGAAATATTCCACCGCGTTTTCCGGGAAGAAGCTTTTCATCTCCCCATAAAGCTGCGCGGCCAAGGTTTTGTTCGGCGCCAGGATCAGGGTTGGCCGCTGCACAGCCTCAATCACCTTGGCCATGGTAAAGGTCTTGCCGGAACCGGTGACACCCAGCAGCACTTGGTCCCGCTCCGCAGCCTCCAAGCCACCGATCAGATGAGCGATGGCGCGCGGCTGGTCCCCATTCGGTTCATAAGGCGCGGTCACAGCAAGCCGCCGCGTCGTTGGCGGCGCGGGGCGCTTTTCCGGCATGAACAGCACGGGGCCGGGGGCGATCACATTCATGGGCGTAAGATGGCGCCATTGGCGGCGCTTCGCCAGGGTGGGGCTTGTCCTGACCAGCAGAATTGTGAGAGGGCAGGGCCATGTCCAATGCCTCCATCCCCCGCCCCGCGTTGCTGCTGGGCGCCGCCGGCCTGCTGCCAAGCCTTGCCATGCCGCCGCTTTTGGCCGCGGGTGGGGATGCGGCGGCCTTCGCGTTGCAGGCTGGCCCCGCCTATGGCGCGCTGATCGCGAGCTTCATCGGCGGCGCCTGGTGGGGCCTGGCGGCGAATAGGGCAGAGGGCGCGGCGCTCACGCGCTGGCTGGTGCTTTCGGTGCTGCCGATGCTGGCGGCCTGGGTGGCGCTGCTGTTGCCGCCCCAGGCGGGGCTTTTGCTGTTGGCGGTGATTTTCGCGCTATTGCCGCTTGCGGATCGCGCAGCGCAGGCGGCCAGCCTGGCGCCAGCTTGGTGGTGGCGCCTGCGCTTGCCGCTTTCGCTATTGATGGCCTGCCTGCATGGCGTTTCCGCCGGCATGGCGCTGAACTGACGCGGGTTTAGCCTTCCAGCTTCACATTCCCCGCGCGTGCCACTTCGCGCCATTTCGCCACCTCAGCGCGGACGAAAGTGCCGAATTGTTCCGCTGTCAGCGGGTCTGCCACCGCGCCCATATCCTCGATCCTTTTGATGATTGCGGGATCGCGCAGGATGGCGACGACATCGGCATTGATGCGATTGATGATTTCGGGCGGCGTGCCGGTGGGCGCCACCAGGCCAGACCAGCCTGAGGCCTCATAACCAGGCACCAGGCTTTCCGCGATGGTCGGCACATCGGGCAATTGCGGCACGCGCCGCGCGCTGCACAGCGCAATCGGGCGCACGCGGCCGGATTGGATATGCGGCAGGGCGGAGGCAACGGAATCCGTCATCAGCTTCACATTGCCGGCAATGACATCGGCAATGGCCGGGCCGCTGCCGCGATAATGCACGATATTGAAGCGAATGCCGGCGCGTAGCATCAGCAATTCGGCGGCCATATGCTGGCTGGTGGCGGGCCCTGCAGAGGCCATGTCCAATTGCCCGGGCCGAGCCTTGGCGCTGGCCGCCAATTCCTGGATGGTGCGTTCGGGAACGGACGGATGCGCAATGACCAACAAGGGCACCATCACGACATTGCTGATGAAGGCAAAATCCTTCTCAACATCATAAGGAAGCCGCGGCATGACGGAAGGGTTCACACCAAGCGGGCCGGATGTGCCGGTGAGCAAAGTATAGCCATCGGCGGGCGCGCGTGCGACGGATTCAACCCCAGGAACAGACGCTCCCCCCGCACGATTTTCCACCACCACGCGCTGCGGCCACCGCTTGGAAAGCTCATCGGCAATCAGCCGCGTAAAAATATCGGCGGCCTGGCCGGGCGGGAAGGGCACCACAATGCGGACCGGGCGATTGGGCCAATCGGATTGAGCATGCGCGGCAAAGGGGGTGAGCGCAGCAACGCCCATCACGGCACGACGGCTGAACTTCAAGGTCATGGCTTTTCTCCCGGTTGGTTGCCCCAAGCATAACCACAGCCGGGCTGCGCCCTGCAAGGTTTCTCAATAGGTATCAAGGCCCATAATGCCATCCACACCGCCGGCATCGGCCAGGATGTGTTTGCCGATCAGATCGCGGAGCGATTCCGAAGACCCACCACCAAGCGAGCCATACCGGGCGCCGCGATACAGCCGCGACACCGGGTATTCATCGGTGAAGCCATAGCCGCCATGCACTTGCACCGCCTCACTGGTCACACGCAGCGACATTTCATTGCAAAACACCTTGGCGGTCGCCGCCATGAAAGGGTCAGGGAAGGGATTGGCGGTGAGGCAAGCGCGGTAGAGCAAACCGCGCCCCGCCTCGATATCCTTGAACATATCAGCGAATTTCCAGCGGATGCCCTGGAAATCGGCGATGGATTTGTCAAACAGCTTGCGGTCATTCACGTAGCGCACCGCCTCATCAAAGGCGCCTTCTGCTAACCCTAGGGAAATGCTGGGGTTGAGGCAGCGCTGCGTGTTGAAGGCGGTCAGCAGTTTCTTAAAGCCATCTGTTTCAATCACCAGGTTTTCGGGCGGCAATTCGCAATCATTGAATTGCACTTCGTGCAGATTCTCGCCGCCCATGGTGTGGTAGGTGCCAGTGACAGAAAGGCCCGGCGTGCCCTTTTCCACCAACACGCAGCCGATCCCTTCCCGCCCTGCTTTGCCATCCACGCGGGTGAACACCACGAACATGCCGGCTTCCTCGGCGCGGGAAATCAGCGTTTTCGTGCCGTTCAGCACCAGATGATTACCATGGCGCTTGGTATTGGTGCGGTAATTGGCAACATCCGTGCCGGCATGCGGTTCCGTCATGCAAATGGCCAGGATGCAATCGCCAGAAATCACGCGGGGCAGGATGCGTTCCTTGATGGCCTTGGGCGCGTAATGGGAAATAACGCGGGTCTGCACCCCAGCTTCGCCCAATACCGCCATGGCGGTGACGTAATCCACCTTGGCGATTTCCTCGAGAATCAAAGCGGAATCAAGAATGGAAAGACCAAGCCCGCCATATTCTTCCGGCACAGACATACCCAGCACGCCAAGCGCGGCGAGCTTTTTGATATTCGGCCAGGGAAATGTGCCATCCATCCATTTCGGTGCATCCTGCTTGAATTCACTTTGCGCCAATTGCCTGACGGCGGCGATCATTTCCCGCTGTTCAGTACCGATTTTGAATTCCATTATCGTCTTCCAATTTTTTCGATGATGTGTTTTCAGCCCGCTTCGCTCTTCAGCGTATCCAAGGCGCCCTTGAGTGCCGCTTGGAAGACACTGACATCAGACCCGTAGCAAAGGCAGCGAAACCCCTTTGCGCGCCAGCCGCGCACCATTTCCATCCCCGCGCCCAATACGCCGGCAGGTTTGCCCGCAGCTTCGCAGGCTTTCAGGAAGCGGGTGAGCGCGGCCTGGAACATGGGGTGGTCGAATTGCGCTGTGATGCCGAGTGAATCGCTCAAATCATAATGGCCGAACCAGCCCAGATCCACACCGGGCACGGCCATGATCGCTTCAACATTTTCAATCCCCTTGGCGGTTTCGATCAGGGGAATGACCATAACGCGTTCATTTTCAGCCTTCATGCCGGCGATCACGTCCTGGCCTTTGTAGTCATCATGCGCATAGCCGAAGCCAACGCCGCGCCGCCCTTCGGGACGATAGCGGCACCAAGCGGCCAATTCTTCCGCCTGTGCGCGCGTTTCCACCATGGGTTCCATGATGCCCATGGCGCCAGCATCAAGAATGGGCGCAATCAGATGATAGTGATGACCTGTGACGCGCACCAAGGGAACTACGCCAACATTGCGCGCAAAGGCGCATTGGGCCTTGATCGCATCAATGCCCATGCCGCCATGTTCCATATCGAAAATGACGTATTCAGCACCAGCATTCGCCAGAATTTGACAAAGCCCGGGTGTCAAAAACTCCGTTGCCATGATGCCATGCGCCATCTGACGGTTGCGTAGCGCAATGCGAACGGGGTTCTGGCGCATGGTTCAGCTCAGCTTCATGCCGGCATAGCCCTGTGCAGCAACCGCATCACATTTTTCGCGATAGGCCGGCGCGCCGCCCTGATATTGCAGAATGCGTCGCTGATCGCGCCCTTCGACATTGCGATTGATGCCCGTCGCCCAGGAATCGATCTGGGCGTACAGCATACCCTCGGCCAAGGTTTCGATATGGTGTGACCATTCGGCTTCTGCTGCCTCCGTCGCTTCAAAGCGGCTGATGCCGTTGTCGCGCACATGGCGCATCAGATCCGTGACCCATTCCACATTCTGTTCAATGCAGCGCGGAATGTTGCAGCGGGTGGAGGCATTATGCGGCCCCACGATCGTCAGCATATTGGGGAAGCTCGCGGATTGCAGACCCAGATAGGTTTTCGGCCCATCTGCCCATTTGTCCTTAAGCCGCTGGCCGCCGATACCCCTGAAATCAATCCGATCAAAAGCGCCAGTGATCGCATCAAAGCCCGTGGCGTAGATGATCATGTCGAATTCATATTCGGCATCGCTGGTCTTGATACCCTTCGGCGTGATGCGCTCGATCGGGGTTTCGTTGATATCCACCAGCCGGACATTGTCGCGATTATAGGCCTCAAAATAGCGGGTTTCGAGCGGGACGCGGCGCGTACCAAAACCGTGATTTTTCGGGATCAACTTATCGGCAACCGCCGGGTCCTTCACGCGCTGGCGGATTTTGCGCGCGATGAAATCGCTGATCAGCGCATTGGCCTTGGGGTCAGTCAGGATATCGCGGTAATTCGCCTGCCAAATGCCAAAGCCCGGTTCGGCGTAGCGCTGTTCCCAAAAAGCTTCGCGTTCTTCTAGCGTGACTTCAAACACGCTGCGCGGATCGGCATTATGGATATAGCAGCCAGGCGTGGTGCGCAGCAGCGCAAAAAGTGCTGGGTAATTGCCTTTGATCTGGCGCTGTTCTTCTTCTGTGATTGGGCGGTTATGCAAAGGCGCGCACCAATTGGGCGTGCGCTGGAAGACCGTGAGGGAGCCAACCTCAGAAGCAATGGTCTGGATCACCTGCACGCCGGTCGCCCCCGTGCCAATCACCGCCACGCGCTTGCCCGCGAAGCTCACGGGTTCATGTGGCCAGCGATAGGTATGGAAGGATTGGCCAATAAAGCTTTCGACGCCCGGGATGCGCGGCAGCGTATCAGCGGAAAGTGGGCCAAGCGCGGTGATCAGGAAGCGGCAATGATGCTGTGCGCCCGTATCAAGCGTGACAGCCCAGCGCTGCGACGCCTCATTGAAATGGGCGCTGACAACGCGGCTATTGAATTGGATATGGCGGCGCAGATCGAACCTGTCTGCAACATGTTGCAAATAACGCAAAGTTTCGGGCTGCGGGGCGAAATGCTCGCTCCAGCTCCATTCCTGCAGCAGCTCATCAGAAAAGGAATAGCCATAGGTGTAGCTTTCCGAATCAAACCGCGCGCCAGGGTAGCGATTCCAATACCAGGTGCCGCCCAGATCGCTGCCGGTCTCGAACACCTGGACGCCATAGCCAAGCTCCCGCAACCGATAGAGCTGATAGAGGCCGGAAATGCCGGCGCCGATGATGATCACATCGGGCTCGGTCAAGGCCGGGCCGGAGTTTGCCGGCATGGTTTGCCGCATTTCATTCATCGCATCCACCCTTTCCGGCGCGGCAAAGCACCTCGCCACCTAACAGAAACTCCATGAACCCAGGCCCAGGGCTTGCGCGCTGAGCAGGACGGGGGCGAGTATTCCCCCAAAAGAGGAAACCGCCAATGCCAAGCCGACTTTTTTCGCCCTTCACCCTGCGCGGGCTGACGCTGCCCAACCGCATCATCGTCTCCCCTATGGCGCAGTATTCCGGCACCACCGGCAATGAGGCGACGGATTGGCACCTGATGCATTACGGGAATTTCTCGGTCTCTGGCGCTGGCCTCATGTTTTTTGAGGCAACGGCGGTTGAACCCTGCGGGCGGGTTGGGCAGTTTGATCTGGGGCTGTGGAATGACGCGCAGCAGGAATCGATTGCGCGGGTCATGGCGTTTTGCCGCCAGCACGGCCAGGCGAAGCTCGCGATGCAATTGGCGCATTCGGGGCGGAAGGGCTCCACCGCGCAGCCCTGGATGGGTGGCAAATATATCGGACCGGAGGAGGGCGGCTTCCACCCGATCAGCCCGGGCGATATCGCCTTCCCCGGCCGGCCGGCGCCGCGCATGCTGGACCATCCGGGCCTCGCGGAGATCAAGGAATTCTTTGTGCAAGCAACCAGGCGGACGGATGCGCTCGGCGTTGATTTGATTGAGCTGCATGCGGCGCATGGCTATTTGCTGCATTCCTTCCTGTCGCCGCTGTCGAATAATCGGAATGATGAATATGGCGGGGATATCACGGGCCGCATGCGCTTCCCGCTGGAGGTCTTCGCCGCCATGCGCGCGGTTTGGCCTGAGGAAAAGCCTCTTGGTGTGCGGGTTTCC
>CAMCHA010000084.1 GCA_945874515.1 Asaia bogorensis | reverse complement strand
CAGGCATCTTCGATCCACGCGGTTAGCGGCCAACCAATGGTGCTGGCAAAGCCTGCAATCAGCGTGATGCCGGTAATGGGGCCGCGTGCGCCGCGCCCAAACAACCCGGCCAGTGTCGAGAACGCAACATCATACAGGCCAAAGGCCATACCAATCCCAATCACGACCCACCCAGCCGCCATGCCCAAAGTGCCGGTGGCAAGGGCAAGCAAGGCCAAGCCAGTGGCGAATAGCACTGAGGAGGTAAGTAGGAGTGGTCGGCCACCATGCGTATCCACCAGGCGCCCCGCCATGGGCGCCAGCGCGCCGGCAATCAGCAGTGCCGCGGAAAGGCCAGCGAAAATGGCCCAAGTAGGCAGGGCAAGATCGCGCGCCATCGGCACTGCCAGAATGGCCGGCAGGTAGAAGCTTGATGCGTAACCAAGCGTTTGGCCAATCCCCAAGGCCACGACCACGCGGCGCGTTTTGGGGGCAGTGATCCCGGTTTGAAGCGTGGTCATGGCATCAGGCCGGACATGATAGCCGAGATGCCGCAGGTTGGCGCTTTGTTGCAGGGCTGTGGAGCTATTAAGATGCTGCGCGAGCAAGGCACTGGCGCTCGGGTCATGTTTGGGTGAATGGAATTGCTCCAGAACTTAGTTCAGATGATCGCATGACGCACATGGACGGAAAACAATGCGCTGACCAGTGCGGTGCGCAGGATAAGACTGAAGATCGTGGATAAGGGTGACGGCGCCTTCAACGCTTTCATCAAACTGCAATATTACCGCCACGCATCCTTCATCACTAACAGATACGCGAAACGTCGAAGCATAAGGAATTTGCAATGAGGCGTCTTCTCCAATTGGCTGCCATGATGGTCGGGATCTCCGGGGCTGCAATGGCTCAAACGCCCGCCGCAAGCCAGGATTGGCGCCAGCAATTCCGCCAGATTACTTTCGGTGTGGCTTCGGGCGAGAATCAGCAGGAAGGCAATGTGCGCTGGGCGCCGATGGCGCCTTATTTGCAGCGTTGCCTTGGCATTGAGCGGGTGACCATCCGGGTCAGCAATGATTATTCAGCGATGATCGAAGCCATGGTTCAGGGCGATGTGCACCTCGCTTGGTATGGGCCTGCGCAATATGCGATCGTTTGGGATCTGACCCGCGGCGATGTTGTGCCGGTGGCGGTGGATGTCTCCCCGCAGGGGGATATGGGGTATAAGTGGAACATCATCGTCCGCGCTGATAGCCCGATCCGCACGCTGGAAGATTTGCGCGGCAAGTCACTCGGCTGGCCCACGCCAACCTCGACATCAGGCTATGTGCTGCCCATGCAATTCTTCCGCGAACGCGGCTGGGTTGATGAACGTGGCCAGAGCAATTTTTTTGGTCGCTTGGTGCAGACCGGTTCACATGACAATGGCATGGTTTCCGTGGCTCAGGGCCGTTTGGATGCGACCACAGGCTGGTATTATTCGCCGCAATCAGGTGGCCATATTCGTGCGGCCGGTGCCGGTACCATCAAGCTTGAGGATATCCGCTTCATCCATGAAAGCGCGAGCATCCCGAACTCACCCTTTACAACGCGCCTGAGCTACCCCGCGCCTATGCGTGCGAAAATGAGCGAATGCCTCATCAATATGCGTTGGAACGATCCGCAGGCTTGGGAGACCGTGAGCCGCAATGTCTTCGGCGGCTTCGCGCTTGTTTCGCATGAGGCTTACGAGCCCTTCATCGCGCTCCGTCAGGCAGAACGCCGCCGGCGCTGATCAAGTGCTTGAACTGCGCGGGCTGACGCGCCGCTTTGGAAGCTTCACCGCCGTGGACAAGGTGTCCCTGGCGGTGAGTGATGGTGAGATGGTGGCCGTGCTTGGCCGTTCAGGCGCGGGCAAATCCACCCTGCTGAACATGATCAATCGCCTGGTAGACCCAAGCGAGGGCGAGATTCTCTATCAGGGCCGCGATATCGCAAAGCTCAGCGGTGCCGAATTGCTCGCCTGGCGCCGCCAAAGCGCGATGATTTTCCAGCGCTTCAATCTGGTTGGCAGGCTTTCGGTGCTGACCAATGTGCTGACTGGGCGCTTGAACCATAAGCCGCGCTTGCCAAAGCTGTTTGGTTTCTTCTCAGATGAAGAACGCAGTCTTGCGCTTGATGCCTTGGCGGCGCTTGGCATGGATGAACAGGCGCTCAAGCGCGCGGATCAGCTTTCGGGCGGGCAGCAGCAACGCGTGGCCATTTCTCGCGCCCTGGTGCAGGAACCGCGGCTGATCCTGGCTGATGAACCGGTGGCGAGTCTTGATCCCGTGAACTCCCAAGCTGTGATGGAAGCGCTGCGCCGGATTAACCGCGAACACGGCATTACAGTGCTGTGCAATCTGCATTCTGTGCCGCTTGCCCGTGCCTGGTGTGATCGCGTGATTGCTCTTTCAGCGGGGCGCGTTGTCTATGATGGCCCGATTACTGGCTTGGATGAGGCTATGCTGCTGAGCATCTATGGCAGTGGCGCCGCCCTGACTGAAGCGCATTGAACATGGCGCATGCGGTACCTCATTCTGCGGCGCGGACCCGCTTTGCTGAAACTTGGGCAAAGCATAAGCGCGCAAGACGCCAGCAATGGCTGATTGGTATTGCCATACTGATTCTACTTACCGCCATTTCAGCCTGGCTTGGAGAGGTTAGTTTGAGGTTGCTGTGGGAGAGGCTGCCGCGTTTTGGTTCCTATTTCGGGCGTATGGTACCGGAACTGGCCTGGGCGACATTGTGGGATGATCTTGCCTATTGGTATTGGAATGGCTGGCATTGGCTAGCTTCACTTTGGCAAACGCTGTTGATCGCGCTTTATGCGACCATGTTTGGCGTGGTACTTGCTTATGTTTTCTCATTTCTTGCCGCACGTAACCTGAGCCCTGCGCCCTGGGTTGCTGTGGCAGCGCGCCGTACCTTGGAGGTTGCGCGCACGGTGCCTGAACTGGTCTTCGCCGTGCTATTTGTCTTTGCCTTCGGTATCGGCCCGCTTGCCGGTGTGCTCGCGATTGGGCTGCATTCCTTCGGTGCCTTGGGCAAATTATTCGGTGACGTCGCGGAAAATATTGACCCAGAACCCTTGCGCGGCGTGCGCGCCACAGGTGCCAGTTGGGCGCAAACCATGGTTTATGGGGCCACGCCGCAATTGGCGCCGGATTACCTTTCCTATGGGCTGCTGCGTCTTGAAATCAATGTACGTGCCGCTTCCATTCTTGGTTTTGTTGGTGCCGGCGGCATTGGGCAGGATCTATATCGTGCCATCAAAAATTTCGACCATACAGATATCTCTGCCATAGCCCTGATGCTGATCGCCGCGGTGATGCTGATTGATGCGATCTGCGGTTGGCTGCGCGGGCGTGTCATTGGCCAGGAAAGCTTGCGCGCGTTATGAGTAGTGTTCATCCCAAAAGCTGGCGCGATCGGTACCCAGAGGCTTTTCCACCGCGCGGCCTTGCGTTGTGGCGCCGTGCCGTGGCGATCCTTCTTGGTCTTGGGCTTTTTCTTTGGGGCCTCCATGCCTTGGAAGTAACACCCGGGCGCTTGATTGATGGCATTGGGCAACTCGGCAAGGTCTTCATGCTGATGATGCCGCCAGCGATCACTGAGCATGTGTGGGAATACATCGGCGCCATTGGCGAAACCTTGGCGATGGCGTTTCTTGGTACGCTTGTCGCATCAGTGATTGCCATTCCCCTGGCCATGATGGGGGCTCGGAATATCATGCCCTTAGGGCCGGTGCGCTTTCTGGTCCGCCGTTCCAGCGATGTGGTGCGCGGGATAGATAGCTTGGTCTGGGCGATTTTTTTCGTGAGCGTCGTGGGTCTTGGGCCTTTCGCCGGCATCCTGGCCATTGCCGTGAATGATATCGGCGTGCTCACCAAATTATATGCTGAAGCGATGGAAAACACCGATCGCGAACAGGTCAAGGGGGTGCGCGCCACCGGCGCAGATAGCGCGCAAACCATTGGCTTCGGCATACTGCCGCAGGTGATGCCGGTATTCCTTGGCAATAGCCTCTATTTTCTTGAATCTAATTTGCGGTCTGCCACCGTTCTTGGCGTTGTTGGCGCCGGCGGGATAGGCTTCTTTCTGATGGACCGCATGATGATCAGCGCCTGGCGAGAGGTAGCGCTGATTGTGATCTTGGTTCTGATCACGGTTGCATGCATTGATGCGCTATCGCGTATGCTGCGTGCCCGTTTGATAGGCTCATCCAAGGCGTAGGCGATAAGGCCCGGTTCGGATGAGGCGCGGCTGCCCAGGATGCGATGCGAATCCGCCCGTAGCAAAACAGTGATTTGTGGCGGCGGGCAAAGCTTCGCCATGCTATTGCGGCGCACATGATCACATGTACGGTGATGTGCCGCTGGATTGGTCGGGTTTGCTTGGCCGTTATTTCACTTCATTGAACCGCAATACTTCCTTCATTTCACCGTCACAGAGAGAATGTAGCGCGGAACAATTGTCTCGTTCACTGCCCCTTCACGCCTTCGCCGGGAAAACTCCTCTCTCTTGGCGTGAAGTCATCCACTTCGGAGCTAGCCATGCAAACAGCCAATCTTTCCTCATCGGATAAACGCCCCGTCGCACGTGATGTTGGCCTGTTCTTCCGTCGCTGGCTTTCCAATCCGCTGCAGATGGGCTCGATCGTGCCTTCCTCTCCGAGGTTGGGTGCGCTTATCGCCGGGCAAATCGACAAGCGATCCAATTCAAGCATTCTTGAACTGGGCGCCGGGACGGGCGCAATTACCCGCAACCTTATCAAGGCAGGGATTTCGCCCACACGCCTTGTTGTGGTTGAAATCGTGGCTGAAATGGCCGAACACCTTCAGGGGAATTTCCCGCACGCAACGGTCCTGCAGGCGGATGCTTTCAACCTACCGATTGAGCGGTTGAAACAGGTTTCCACGGAAATAGAAACTGTCATTTGCGGTATTCCCTTGGTGCTGCTTGGGGAAAAGAAGCAGCGCCAATTCATCGAACAGGTCGAAGCCATCGCCCCGGGGCGAGGCTTTCTTCTTTATACCTATTGCATCACCTCACCATTGCCATATCGGGCTTTGAACCTTGAGGCACGGCGGCTTGCCTGGACGCCGTTGAACTTCCCGCCGGCAAGCGTGTGGCATTATCTGCCCAAATCCTAGACCATCACGGCACCACAACCCTGAGCGGCCTGAGCGCTGGCGTGATCCGGATTGGCAGCGACCCTGCCGCATCTCCATCCGCCTGCACGGGCAGATCGGCGCCGAACACCTCGATCTCATGCCCGCGCTGGAGGGTCATGCTTGAGAGCGCCGGCAGCCTGCCGAGGCCGAGTGCCGCAGCATGCTTCAGCGCATCAAACGCATGATGTTGATAGAGCGACAAGACATGAAAATCCGTCTCTCGCGGGTCTGCCATGGGTGCGATTTCAAAGCGGCCTGCATAGAAGCGGCCCTTGGTGACAATCAAGCCTGAAGGTTCCAGTTGCCTGCCATCCACCTGGACCTTGAAGGAATTGAACGGATGCCAGGTAAGGTCGCGCAGAGTTTGCAAGACATAGGCAGTTTTGCCGAAGGCGCGCTTCAAGCCTGGTGGTAACCGATGCACGACAACGGCATCCAGTCCCACGCCCACCATTTGAATAAAAAGACGATCAGGCGCATTGCCGCGCTTCAATAAGCCCGGAAAGACGTATGTGCTGCGCCCCAAAAGCAAGGCGCGGGCCGCTTCTTTTGGGTTCAAGGGTACGGCCAACTCCAGCGCAAAGACATTTGCCGTTCCAAGTGGCAGAATACCAAGAAGAGCCGAAGTTCCATCCAAGCCAGCGGCCACTTCGGCGATTGTGCCGTCACCGCCAGCAGCGACTATTATACGGTCCTTTTGCGCGGCCATCCGGGCGAGTTTTTCTGCATCACCCGTTGCGGCGGTTTCCAGCAATTCGAATTGTACCCCAAGGCCATAGAGGACATCCAAGGCGGCATAGAGTCGTGCACGCCGCCGCGCGCCTGCGGTTGGATTGAAGATGAAGCATAGATTCAGGGCCATGACCCCTAAGTCAAACAGCAAAAAGTTTCATTTACATGATTAGCGCGAGAAAATGTCATGACATTCTATGTCGGGGAATAAATGTCATCGAAGGTTCATCCCGTGAATCCAATTAACTGGCTAGCCCGCGTGGAGGAGAAACGCGAGGACTTCGCCCCGATTCGCTTTGGTGCGGAACATCGCTTCAGGAGCGCAGCCAATGCCCCTCGCTTCAACGCCGCAAGTCTTCCGAACGATTTTTATCTCGGACATTCATCTTGGCTTACGTAGCTGCAGGAGTGACTCACTCGTCGATTTTTTGCGGCAGGTTCAATGCGAAAAGCTCTATCTGGTTGGTGACATTATTGATGGGTGGCGCCTGCGGCGTTCCTGGTACTGGGATAATCATCATGATGAGGTCATCCGCCTCATTCTGCGCATGGCCCGCCATGGGACCGAGGTGATCTATGTCCCCGGTAATCATGATGAAATTTTCCGCGATTGGCTTGGGCTTGAAATTGCAGGCGTGAGGCTTGCGCGGGAGGCGGAGCACATCGCTGCGGATGGACGCCGTTTCCTGGTGATCCATGGCGATGAGTTTGATGGTGTCATTCGCTATGCCAAGTTTCTCGCTCATCTGGGGGATTGGGCTTATGACGCCGCCCTAACAATGAATCGCTGGTTCAACTTCCTGCGTCGCCGCCTTGGCTACCCCTATTGGTCACTCTCCCAATGGCTGAAGCGGCAGGTGAAGGAAGCGGTCAAGGCAATTGACCGTTTCGAAACAGCCCTTTCCCATGAAGCAAAATCGCGCGGCATGGATGGTGTCATTTGTGGCCATATCCATCATGCCGAAATGCGCATGGTTCATGGTATTCTTTACATGAATGACGGGGATTGGGTGGAAAGCTGCACAGCCCTGGTTGAGCATCATGATGGCCGCTTTGAACTGCTCGATTGGTCACACCGCCAGGCCGTGTCAGTAAGCAAAACAACATCCACGCCTGCTCCCGATCTGGTAGCCGAGTTGTTGCGCGGGGCAAGGTAAAGCGATGCGTATCCTAATTGTCTCAGATGCTTGGTTTCCCCAGGTCAATGGCGTTGTGCGTACGCTGTCGGTTGTCGTTGAAAAGTTACGGGCAAGTGGCGATACCGTTGAGGTTATCGGCCCTGACCGCTTTCGGAGTATGCCCACCCCCGGCTACGCTGAAATTCGGCTCGCGATCGCTCCCAAGCGTCGCCTTGTGCAGCTTGTCACGGATTTCGGGCCGGAGATTGTGCATATTGCGACTGAAGGACCGCTTGGTTGGGCGATGCGCGCCCTTTGCCTGCGCAACGGTTGGCCCTTCACAACCGCCTTTCACACGCGCTTTCCTGAATATCTTGAAGCCAGAACGCGCATTCCCGCGGATTGGTCCTGGCGCGTGATGCGACGCTTCCATGAGGCCGGCGCAGGTACCTTTGCAGCGACTGCCTCCTTAAGGCAGGAACTGACCCGGCGGGGCTTCACCAAGGTGCGTGCTTGGACACGCGGCGTTGATCTCGAAAGATTTCGCCCGGGTGAGGGTGACGCATGGTCGGGGCTGCCACGGCCTGTCTTTCTTTATGCTGGGCGCGTGGCGATTGAAAAGAATATTGAAGCTTTTTTGGCGTTGGATTTGCCGGGTAGCAAGGTTGTGGTCGGTGATGGACCCGCCTTGCCGGCGTTGAAGCAGCGATTCCCGCAGGTTACCTTCACCGGCTATCGCGATAATGGTTCGCTTGCCCGGTCCTATTCAGGGGCGGATGTCTTTGTCTTTCCGTCGCGAACAGACACTTTCGGGTTGGTTTTGCTCGAAGCGCTTGCTGCGGGCACGCCCGTTGCCGCCTTCCCGGTCACAGGGCCGATTGATGTCATCACCGATCCTCGTGTTGGCGCTTTGAACGAAGACCTCCGCGCTGCTTGCCTCAAGGCACTTGAATGTGATCGCGCGGCGTGCCGTCTTCATGCAGAAGCCTGGTCCTGGGACGCATGTGTTGCGCAATTCAGGGCGGCGTTGGTGCCGATTCGATAAAGGCCCCTTCCCTGTCATCATTCTTTCATTGATCCGTCACGCGTCCATCATTCAATTCAGCCAAAGGGTGCCGAGTTTCTGAGAAGAGGTCTCCCATGCTTGGCCGTCGAACCGCCCTAATGTTGTCGGGTCTTGCGTTCCTACCGCTGCAGGCCCGTGCACAAGCTGATTGGCG
>CAMCHA010000083.1 GCA_945874515.1 Asaia bogorensis | reverse complement strand
GCGCCGATCTCACAGCGCGTCGGTTCATTCTTGTATTTCAAATCCTGCGGCGCCATGCCGATGGTGGCGAAGGGAAACACCTTCACGCCCGCACCAAGACGCGTATGCCCATCCACCATCACATGCGCAATCAGTTCAACGCCATCTTCCAGCACCACATCAGGGCCAATGACGCAGCCTGGGCCAATCTTACAACCGGCGCCGATGGTTGCTGAAGATGAAACGGCGGCGGTCGCGTGAATTTCGGTCATGCTCAGCGGTCCAGGATCATGGCGGCATAGGTTGCCTCGGCTACCACCTTGCCATCCACCTTCGCCTCGGCAGAGAATTTCCAGATATTGCCGCGCTGGCGTTCCTTTTTGATATGCACGCGCATCTGATCGCCGGGTACCACAGGTTTGCGGAATTTCGCGTTATCAATCGTCATGAAATAAACCAGTTTGCCAGCCGAATCAGGCCCCAAGGTTTCCACCACCAGCACCGCTGCCGTTTGTGCCATGCATTCAATGATCAATACGCCAGGCATCACCGGCATGGTCGGGAAATGGCCCTGGAAGAAATTCTCGTTGATCGTGACGTTCTTGATGCCGATGCAGCTTTCATTCTTCACCATATCAACCACCCGATCTACCAATAGGAACGGATAGCGATGCGGGATCGCATGCATGATCTTGGCGATATCACAAACGCCGATATCAGTGGGTGTGGTGTTTTCCTCAGACATGTTCTTCAGCCCGCTTTTTCATTTCCCTTGGTCGCCGCCAAGCGGCGCAGTCGCGCGAATGCGCGCATGGCTTCCTTTGCTGGCCAGGCGGGACTGCCCAAAACATCAGTGCCGGGCGGCACATCAGTGGCCACACCCGCTTGCGCGCCCACGCGCGCCCGTGCGCCGATGGAAAGGTGCCCCGCAATGCCAGCCTGACCCGCCAACACCGCGTAATCGCCAATGCTGGAAGAACCGGAGATACCAGCTTGGCCCACAATGACCGCCCCGCGCCCGATCGTCACATTATGGCCGATCTGCACCAGGTTATCTATCCGTGCCCCTGGCCCGATCACCGTATCGCCGCCCGCACCGCGATCAATGCAGCTACCGGCGCCAATCTCTGCCCCATCGCCAATGATCACCCGGCCAAGCTGTGGCATGGTCACATGCTTGCCCTCAGCGGTGGTGATGAAGCCGAAGCCCTCACTACCGATCCGCGCGCCAGGGTGCAGCACCACGCGCTCTCCGGCGATGCAATATTCCATGCTGGCATGGGCATGGATGCGCCCATGCGCGCCAAGCTTGCACCCCGCGCCGACGGAGCTGTGATGGGCTAGAATACACCCCGGGCCAATTTCGGCCCCTGCGCCCACATAAACCAAGGCACCAATCTCACAGCCGGGGCCGATGATGGCGTCCGGCGCGATCACCGCTGTTGGATGAATGCCGGGCTTTGGTTGTGCTGGCGGGTGGAATAGCCCGGCAATGCGAATGAAGCCGGCCTGCGGCACCGCCATCACTAGTGGGATGCTGCCTGCCGGCACATGCTCTGCAAAGGCTTGTTCAATCACTACGGCGCCGGCTTGGCTGGCTTTCAGCGCGGGTAGGTTCCGCCTTCCTTCCATGAAGGCTACATCATCAGGCCC
Source organism: Asaia bogorensis (assembly GCA_945874515.1). Classification (GTDB taxonomy): domain Bacteria; phylum Pseudomonadota; class Alphaproteobacteria; order Acetobacterales; family Acetobacteraceae; genus Neoroseomonas; species Neoroseomonas bogorensis_B. The sequence goes on along the minus strand of CAMCHA010000083.1, from coordinate 6,697 downwards.
TGCCAGATGCAGCGGTGCGACACCGGCGAATAGCCGTCCATCATCCCCTTCCGCTGCCAGGCCAAGCGCGGCGCGCATGGCTCCAACCGAAACTGGCCCGGCTGAAGCGAAGAAGCGGCTATCCGCACCCAAGGTAATCAGTTCCGCCTTGGCGCCGCAGGCGCTGGGGCCGGTGCTGGGCGAGCCGGTGGCGTCGATGGGTCTGGCGGCAGGTTGACACCACTGATCATGCGATTGAGCTGCACCGCAACTTCTTCCGTCATGTCAAACGCTGGGTCATTGTAAATAATGAGTGGCCGCGGCAGGACCAGATTGATGCCACGGCTTGCAGCAACCTGCCGGATGATAATGGCAAGAGCCTGCTCAATTTCGCGCAACGCCTGTTGCGCCAATTGCTCCAGATCCCGCGCCCGGTCGCGCAAGATGCGCTGGCTATCGGTGATCTGGTCCTGCAGCGTGCGTTCACGCGTGCGCAATTGCTCGGGCGAAAGCCCGCCACGTTCATTACCAAGGCGCTGCTGTTCATCGCGCCAACGCTGTTGTTCGCTTTGCACGTCTTCATTCAGCTTGGTGCGGCGCCGTTCAATTTCCTGGCGCACCTGGTTGAAGGCAGTGGAGACGCGCTGGATTTCCGGCACGTCTACCACGCCAATCAGGGCCGCAGGTGGGGGCGTGCCGGGGGGCAGGGGCGCGATTGCCTGGGCCGGCTGCGCGGGGCGCTGCGCCTGGGCGGGTTGCGCGGGGCGCTGACCTTGCGGCTGTCCCTGCCCTTGTGGTTGGCCGGGCACAAACCAGCCCGGTTGGTTCTGCGCCGCAGCCACCATGGGAAAGGCGAGCAAAGCGGCAAGGACAAGGCGGATCATGGGGCAATCATCCAGTGTTAGAAGCGTGTACCAAAGCCAAGGCGGAAAATCTGTGTCTTGTCGTAGTCTTTCTTCACAACAGGCTGGGCGAAATCAATATTGATGAGGCCGATCGGGCTACGCCAGGAAAAGCCGACGCCAACACTGACGCGCGGATCCGCCTCATCCACCGGCTTGGCGCCAGGATATTTTGTCTGGTCGTAATAGCCGTCAGGAATACCGGAAAGCGAGCCCACATCCACAAAGGTGCGGCCCAAAAGGCCGAGCTCATTGGGCAATGGAAGGGGGAAGCGCATTTCTGCCGAGGTGGTCCACAAGATCTGACCACCAAGCGAATCCCCCGTTGAGGTATCCTGCGGACCGGCGCCGCCCAAACGGAAGCCGCGCAGGTTTTCACCACCCAGGAAGAAGCGGTCCACAATGCGGTCATCCTTGTCGCCAAGCGGGCTCAAGACACCGCCGCCGGCGGCGAGCACCAGCACAAAGTCCGGATCATTCAGCCAACGTTCGAAGGGGATATAATACTGACCATCGGCTCGCGAGCGGAAGTAATTCACGTCGCCACCAATGCCCGCATAATCGCCACCAACGCGCACCACATAGCCCGAACGCGGTTCAATGCGGCTGTCGCGCATGTCATAGGTAACAGTAGTCGAGACCTGCGACAGCAGCGTCCGCCCCGCCTGTTCCTTGATGAAGGTCGACGCGTTACTGTTAATGTCAAAGATGTCACGATCAATCAGCGCGTAGGACCAGTTCTGGCGCAGCCGGTCATTGATTTCATAACCGGTACGTAGCGCAAATCCAGCGCGCCTTTCGCGATAGCCGGTCACGAAGCGCAGGTCACGATTGATCAGGAAGGCATCCGCCCCAGCGGCCAGGTTGCGGTCCAGGAATTGCGGATCCGTGACCGATAGATCCAGCTGGCTGCGCTTTTGGGCGAGCACGCCACCAATACGTGCATCGAGCCCCATGCCGAGCAGGTTTCGTTCACGCACACCCACATCCAGCAGCAGCCCGGCATCAGTGGCGTAACCGCCACCCAGGGTGAATTCACCGGTCGCGCGTTCAACGACCGAGGTCATTAAATTCACCTGTTCAGGGCCTGAGCCGGGCTGATTGGTGATCTGTACATCGGAAAAATAGCCGAGTGAACGAATGCGGTCACGCGAACGCCGGATTTGCCGGGCGTTCATCGGATCCCCCTCAGCGAGCCTGAATTCGCGGCGGATGACGCGATCTTCCGTGCGTGTATTTCCCGTAATATCAATGCGATCTACGAAGGCGCGCGCACCTTCGCGCACGATATAGGCCAGTTCAATTGTTGCTGTTTCCGGGTTGCGCGTGATCCGCGCCTGCACTTCGACAAAGCTTTCACCGCGCGCTTGCAGCGCATCCGCAACTGCAGTGCTGCCCCGTTCCACCGCATCGCCGTCATACCAATCGCCGTCTGCAATTTCGATTTCACGGCGCAGGCCATCCATCCTTAGGCGCGGGAATTCATTGATGATCTCAACCTTGCCGACGCGATAGCGCTTACCCTCCTCAATCGTGAAGGTGACGAAAAAGGCGCTGCGATCCGGCGTCAATTCGCCGGAAGAACCCGTGATTTGCACATCCGCATACCCTTGACGCAGATAGAAGCGGCGCAGCAATTCCCGGTCATAGGCTAGGCGTTCGGGATCGTAGATGTCGCTTGAAGAAAAAACCCGGAACCAAGTCTGTTCCTGGCTTGAAACAATATCCCTAAGCCGTGGCTCGGAGAAGGCGTTGTTGCCGACAAAGGTGACCCTTGAGATAAGTGCTGGGTCGCCTTCAAAGATCTCAAACACAAGATCAACGCGGTTTTGGTCAAGCTCAACCATTTTGGGTTCGACAGTCGCCCGAAAACGCCCGCGCCGTGCATAAAGTTCCAGGATGCGCTGCCGGTCAGTCTGGATGGCAGCAGGGGTGAAGACGCTGCGGGGTTGCGTCAGCACAACGCCACGCAAAATTTCACTGGAAATACGCCGATTACCTTCAAAGGCGACGCGATTGACCTGAGGATTTTCCACCACATCAACGATCACGCGCGAACCTTCATTGCGGATCGTCACGTCTCGGAAAAGCCCCGTTGCGAACAGCGCGCGCAGGCTACGGTCAATGCGGTCCTGTTCTACGGCATCGCCAACTTGCACCAGCATGTAGCTGCGCACCGTGTCAGGGTCTATCCGCTGCGTACCGCGCACATCTACCGACGATATACGCCCACCACCGCGCGATGGCTCCTGCGCGGCCACGGGCATGGCCAGGGCCAAAAAGACGAATAGGGCTAAAAATGCGCGTAGTTGCTTCACGGATTCGGCATCTTTCTCAAGATCAAGCGACTACCTAGCTGAGCCACGCCCCCCTCGCCACCCCCTGGAGCATTTTCAAGCCAAGCGGAAATGCTTGCCGGCTCGGAAAATGCTCCCAAACAACGGGACCAAGATGATTTGCCGTGCGTTGATGCGGCACAGCGGCCTAATCAGCCAAGCAGCCCGCTCACCCAGCGCACCACGCCAAGCTGCGCCAGATCATTCCAAGTGGCGAAAATCATGAGACCAATCAGCAGGGCAAAGCCGGCGCGGAAGCCATATTCCCGCGCTTTCAAGGGCAGGGGCCGGCCCCGGATGGCCTCAGCGGCGTAGAACATCAAATGTCCGCCATCCAGAACAGGGATGGGGAAAAGGTTGATCAGTGCCAGATTGACAGAAAGCAGCGCCGCGAAGGTGATGAAGGCCGAAAGCCCCATATTGGCGACCTGCCCCGACATTTGCGCAATCCGCAAAGGCCCGCCCAGATCCTCGGCCCCGCGGCTGCCAGATATCATCTGCCAAACGCCAACCAGGGTCTGCCAAGTGATATCCAGCGTATGGGTCACCCCCGCCCAAACCGCGCTGAAGGGATCAAGCTTTTCGAAAACCGGCATACCGGCGGTGATGCCAAGCATGCCAAGCCCATCAGATGGCCGCGGCTGCGGGGTCGCCATGACCTTGATTTGGGAATCGCCCCGCGCGACCAGGATTTCAATGGCTTGGCCGGCACGCGCCTGGACATAGCGTTGCAACGCCTCAAACCGCTCAACCTTCTGGCCGTCCATGGAGATAATGCGGTCCCCCGGCGCGAGCCCGGCACGGGCAGCGGCTGAGGCTTCCACCACATTCCCCACACTCGGCACGGCAGAAGGCCGGCCAACCACCACAAAAAGCGCGGCAAAAAGCAGCACGGCGAGGGCGAAATTGAAGAAGGGGCCGGCCGCCACCACCAAGGCACGGTCGCCCACGGATTTCTCATGGAAGGTTTCACCGGGGCGGAAGGCAGCCGCCTGTTCGGGCGCGGCTTCGCCCAAATCCTCCATGCCATGCATTTTCACATAGCCGCCAAGCGGCAGCCAGCCGATCCGCCATTCGCAGCCGCGCTTGTCGGTTCGGGTGTAAAGGGCGCGGCCAAAGCCGATGGAAAAGCGTTCCACATGCACGCCGCGCCAGCGCGCCGCCAAATAATGGCCAAGCTCATGGATGAAGATCAGTACCCCGAGCACCACCAGGAAGGAGGCAATACTGCGGAAGGGTTCGGGCAAGAATTCCAAGAGAAAGGCTCCTAAAAAAAGCGCAGGTCAGACCAGCGCGGCACGCTTTGCGGCGATCAGCCCGGCCTGGGACCGCGCCGCCGCATCATGCGCCATGATGGCGGGCAGGTCCGCGGCCTCTGGCGCACCAAGGCGCGAGAGCGTTTCTTCCACCACTGCTGCGATATCGAGAAAGCGCAGCCGTTTTTCAAGGAAGAGCCCGACCGCAATCTCATTCGCCGCATTAAGGATGGTGGGCGCCCCGCCGCCAGCCCGCAGCGCCTCTCGTGAAAGCCTGAGCGCAGGGAAGCGCACCGGGTCGGGCGCGAAGAATTCCAGCTTGCCAAGCGCGATTAGATCAAGCGGCGGCACAGAAGCCGCCATGCGCGCGGGCCAGGCCAGGGCATGGGCGATGGGCGTGCGCATATCGGGCGTGCCAAGCTGGGCCAGCACCGATCCATCAGTGTATTGCACCAGCCCATGCACGGTGGATTGCGGATGGACCAGCACCTCAATCCGCGATTCCGGCACTGGGAAAAGCCACGCGGCTTCGATCAGTTCCAGCCCCTTGTTGAACATGGTGGCAGAATCAACGCTGATCTTGGCCCCCATGGACCAGATCGGGTGGCGCACGGCGACTTCCGGCGTAACAGCCGCCATTTCCGCCAGAGACATTGTGCGGCAGGGCCCGCCCGAGGCTGTCAGGATAATTTTCGCCACCGCTGACGGGTCGCGCATATCAAGTGCCTGGAAAATGGCGTTGTGTTCGCTATCCACTGGCAGGATATTCGCACCCCCGGCGCGGGCTGCGGCCAAAACGGGCTCCCCGGCGCAGACCAGGCTTTCCTTATTGGCAATCGCCATCACGCCGCCGCGGGCGAGGGCCGCCATGGTGGCGGGCAGGCCAGCTGCGCCCACAATGGCGGCCATGGTCCAATCGGCGGGCAGGCTGGCCGCCGCGATCACCGCCTCCGGCCCCGCCGCCACCTGTATATCGGTCCCGGCGAGCGCTTCCTTCAGGGCTGCGTATTGCGAAGGATCGGCCAGCACCGCATGGCGTGCCTTAAGCCGCCGCGCCTGCGCCGCCAAGCCCTGCCAATCACGCCCGGCCACCAGGGCCACGATTTCGAATTGGCCTTCCGGTGCGGCTTCCAGCAGAGAGACCGTGCTTTTCCCAACCGAACCCGTACTGCCCAGAACCGTAATCCGGCGCGGCGCGGCCCGGTTTAATGCCATAGTGGCGCACCCCTGCCGGCGAGCAGTGCAAAGGCGGTCGCGAGCGGCGCCGCCGCCATGACGCCGTCCAACCGGTCAAACACGCCACCATGCCCGGGAATGAGTGAGGAACTGTCCTTCACCCCGAAGCGGCGCTTGATAGCGCTTTCCAAAAGATCACCTGCCTGTGACATCAGCCCCAACATGGCCGCGATTGCTGCCGCGCGGGAAGCCCCCCCCGGCGCCAGAAGCGATGCTGCCACCGCGCCAACAAGGATCGCCGCCAAAAGCCCCCCCGCCGCGCCGGACCAGGTCTTGCCCGGCGATATGGCAGGGGCGAGTTTCGGCCCACCCAAAGCGCGCCCGGCGAGATAGGCCCCGGTATCTGAGGCCCAGACAACCAGCACCATGAACAGCGTATTGAGCAGCCCGGCCCAATCCGTGCCGCGCAGCAAAATCAGGGAAAACCCAGCAAGCCCAATGTAGAAAAGCCCGGCCGCCGGCCAGATATCGCCTTGGCGCTGCAGCAGCAGTAGGATCGCGGTGCCCATGGCCAAAAGCCCAAGCGCCCAAAGCGGCGGCCCGAAGGCCGCCAGCAGCATCACGCCGAGCGTGATGATGGGCAGCAGAATACCGGGCCAGCGATAGACTGAAACGCCGGAAAGCCTGAGCCACTCCCAAGACAGCAGCACCATCACGGCGCCTATCAGTACGTCCCAAACCACACCGCCGCACCAGATGCCAAAAACGGCGATTGGGATCAGCACCGCCGCCGATGCCCCCCGCAGCGCCAAATCGCGCCAGGGGCGCGATGCGGCGGCACCCGCTGCCGATTGAGAAGTTGAAGCTTCGGTCACGTCAGGGGCGCAGCCCGTAGCGGCGTTCACGGCGATGGAATTCAGCCACCGCGCCGCGCAAATCCTCCGCCGAGAAATCCGGCCAAAGCACATCCAAAAAGACGAACTCCGCATAGGCCGCCTGCCACAGCAGGAAGTTCGACAGCCGCTGTTCGCCCGAGGTGCGGATGATC
>CAMCHA010000082.1 GCA_945874515.1 Asaia bogorensis | reverse complement strand
CGTGGTGGTGGACCCCAAAGGGCGCGATTACAGCCGCTACGCCGGGGCTGATTTAGTGACACCGAATCGTGCGGAGTTGGCGGAAGCCACCGGCATGCCGGTGGACACGGAAGAAAACATCGTCGCTGCCTTGCGAGCGCTGCGCGACGCGCATGGCTTCGGCGCGGTACTGGTGACGCGCAGCGAAGACGGCATGACCCTGCTGGATGGCGACAAGCTGCATCATTTCCCCGCCGAAGCCGCCGAAGTGCAGGATGTATCTGGTGCAGGGGATACGGTGGTGGCCACCATCGCTGCCGGGCTTGGCGCCAAGCTGCCGCTGGCTGTCGCCGTGCGGCTGGCCAATATCGCCGCCGGTATTGCGGTGGGCAAGGTTGGCACGGCTGTGACGCGGGAAGAGGAAATTCTGGAAGCGCTCGGCCCCGAAAGGGGCGCCTTGCGTAAGGTGATGTCTCGCTCTGCCGCTTTGGAGCAGGTGGAACGCTGGCGCCGGCGCGGCTGGCGCGTGGGCTTTACCAATGGCTGCTTTGATCTTTTACACCCTGGGCATGTGCATTTGTTGGAACAATCGCGGTCCTGGTGTGACCGCCTAGTGGTTGGCCTGAACAGTGATGACAGTGTGAAGCGCCTGAAGGGCCCGGCGCGGCCCATTCAGAATGAAGCCGCGCGCGCTGCCGTGCTGGCATCACTCGCCACCGTGGATTGCGTCACTGTTTTCGATGAAGAAACGCCGCTGGAATTGATCCGGCTGTTTCAGCCCGAAGTGCTGGTGAAGGGCGCCGATTACACGGTGGAAACCGTGGTGGGGGCGGAGATTGTGCAGGGCTATGGCGGGCAGGTGAAGCTTGCCCAATTGCTGCCAGGCAATAGCACCACGGCCACCGTGGCGCGGATGAAGGGCTGAGACAGATTATTCAAGTTTGAGCGCGGCATTCACTTCCCGCGCGGATTCCGGGTCTTGCAGGGCGGCCAGGCGGCCGGCGGCCAGCACGGCGAAGCGATGCAATAACGCGCGGCGGCGGGGCGGGGACAGACGCATATAGGGTGCTTCACGAATCACGGCCACTTCCAGGCGATCCGTCACCAATAGCCCGACATCTTCCGGCAAAACCTCTCGCGGGAAATCCATGTCCACGGCGAAATAGAGCTGGTCGCACCAATCCCGATAATCCTGCCATTTCTCGTCCGAGAGGAAATCCTCGGCGGTGGATTTCACTTCTATGGCGATGAAGCTGCCATTATCGGTCAGCGCGATGATATCGGGCCGGCGGCTATCCGGTAGCGGCATTTGCGCCACCGGCGCCCAGCCGGCCAGCGCGCAATGGCGCATGGCGGCGCGCACGATGCGATTTGCCCGAAGGGCGGCGGTGATCTTGTCCATGAGGGAAGCTTTCCGTCCCGGCGCGGGCGGCGTCAAGGGAAAAGGTCCCGCCCGCCCAGAGCATGGGAAAATCCCCAAAGCCATGCTGGCGCATAGCGCAACTCTGAACTAAAGACGCCCCTCGCCCCATATAAAGGGGCTGGCCAGGGGTATTGACCCCGGCGGAGCATTGAAGAGCGAAAGATATGGGACTGCCCGAAAAGCAAGGTCTTTACGATCCCCGTAACGAGCATGACGCCTGCGGCGTTGGCTTCATTGCGGATATCAAGGGCCGAAAGTCGAACGATATCATCCGCCAAGGCCTGCAAATCCTGGTCAATCTGGACCATCGTGGCGCGGTGGGCGCTGACCCGCTGATGGGTGATGGCGCCGGTTGCCTGATCCAGATGCCCGACAAGCTGCTCCGCCACTGGGCCGAAAGCCAGGGCAAGACCCTGCCCGCGCTTGGCCGCTACGCGGTCGCCATGTGCTTCCTGCCGCGGGATGAGGCTTCCCGCGCGGTCGCGATCCAGAGCATCGAAGGCTATGTGACTGCCGAGCGGCAGATCCTGCTCGGCTGGCGCGAAGTCCCGACCACGCTGGATGGCCTGGGCAAGGCCGTGATCGCCAGCATGCCGGTGATCCGCCAGGCGATCATTGCGGCCAGCGACAGCATCAAGGATCAGGACGCGTTTGAGCGTAAGATTCTCACCATCCGTAAGCAGGCGCTGAATAAGTTCCGCGAATTGGCCACCGCCAAGGGGCTGCCGGCGGATGCTGATTTGTATATGCCATCCTTTTCGACGCGCACCGTGGTCTATAAGGGGCTATTGCTCGCGGGGCAGGTCGGCAGCTTCTATGATGATCTGCGCAACCCGCTGACGGAAAGCGCGCTTGCTTTGGTGCATCAGCGCTTTTCCACCAATACCTTCCCATCCTGGAAGCTGGCGCATCCTTATCGCTTCCTGGCGCATAATGGCGAAATCAATACCGTGCGCGGCAATGTGAATTGGATGTATGCGCGGCGTGGTTCCATGTCTTCGCCGTTGCTCGGGCCGGATTTGGACAAGATGTGGCCGCTGATTCCGCATGGACAATCGGATACCGCCTGCATTGATAATGCCTTGGAAATCCTGGTCGCGGGCGGTTATTCGCTGTCTCATGCGATGATGATGCTGATCCCGGAAGCCTGGGCGGGTAATCCGCTGATGGATTCGGATCGGCGCGCTTTCTACGAATACCACGCCGCGCTGATGGAACCGTGGGATGGGCCGGCTGCGATTGCCTTCACCGATGGCCGCCAGATTGGCGCGACGCTGGACCGCAACGGCCTGCGCCCAGCGCGCTACATCATCACCAATGACGACAAGGTTGTCTTGGCATCCGAAGTGGGTGTGCTGCCTATCCCCGAGGAGAGCATCCGCCACAAATGGCGCCTGCAACCAGGGCGCATGCTGCTGATTGATCTGGATGCCGGGCGCATCATTGATGATGCCGAAATCAAGCAGAAACTCGCCAGCGAACACCCCTATGCCGAATGGCTGAAGAACACGCAGTTCAAGCTGGAAGAACTGCCCGGCGTGCCGGCGGAAATGCCGTTGGAGCGCACACAGGATACCAAGGGCTTGCTGCGCGATCAGCAGGCTTTCGGCTATACGCAGGAAGACCTCAATTTCTTCCTGGAGCCCATGGGGCGTGATGGGGATGACCCGATCGGTTCCATGGGGACCGATACGCCGCTGGCGGTGCTGTCCAATAAATCCAAGCTGCTGTTCCATTACTTCAAGCAGAATTTCGCACAGGTCACGAATCCACCGATTGACCCGATCCGCGAGGAATTGGTGATGTCGCTGGTGTCCATGATTGGGCCGCGACCTAATCTGCTCGGGCGGCAGGCAGGCCATCATTACCGTCTGGAAGTGGCGCAACCGATCCTGACCAATGAGGATCTGGCGAAGATCAGGGGCATCAAGGCGCTGGCTGGCGATGCCTTCCGCACTCAGACGCTGGATGCCACCTGGCCGGCCAAGGATGGCGCGGATGGGCTAGCGCCGGCTTTGGAGAAATTGTGCTCTGCTGCAACGGAAGCGGTGCTGGCTGGGCATAACATCCTGGTGCTATCGGACCGCGCGGTATCGGTTGACCGCATTGCCATTCCGTCATTGCTCGCGACCGCGGCGGTGCATCATCATCTGATCCGCCAGGGCCTCAGGACTTCCACCGGGCTAGTGGTGGAAACGGGTGAGGCACGGCAGGTGCATCATTTCTGTGTGCTGGCCGGCTATGGCGCGGAAGCGGTGAACCCCTATCTTGCCTTTGAAACCCTGGAACAAATCCGCCAGCGGGTGGATATGAAGCTGAAGCCTTATGAAGTGCAAAAGAACTTCATCAAGGCAATCGGCAAGGGCGTGATGAAGGTGATGTCCAAGATGGGCATCAGCACCTATCAATCCTATTGCGGCGCGCAAATCTTCGATGCTGTTGGGCTTTCCACAAACTTCGTTGAAAAATACTTCACCGGTACCGCCACCACTATTGAAGGTGCCGGCATTGCCGAAATCGCAGTTGAGGCGGTGCAGCGCCATCAGGCCGCCTTTGGTGACAACCCGATCTATCGCGATTTGTTGGATGTGGGCGGTGATTACGCGCTGCGCTTGCGTGGCGAAGATCATGCCTGGACGTCCGAGAGCGTTTCCAACTTGCAACACGCCGTGCGCGGCAATTCAGCCGACCGCTACAAGGATTTCGCGAAGACCATCAACGACCAAAGCCGGCGCTTGCTGACTATTCGCGGCTTGATGGAATTCAAATTCGCTGAACAGCCGATCCCGCTTGAGGAAGTTGAACCGGCGAGCGACATCGTCAAGCGCTTCGCCACGGGTGCGATGAGCTTCGGTTCCATCAGCCGTGAAGCGCATACCACGCTGGCGATTGCGATGAACCGCATTGGCGGGCGTTCCAATACCGGCGAGGGTGGTGAGGAAGCGGATCGCTTCACGCCCATGCCGAATGGCGATTCCATGCGTTCAGCCATCAAGCAGGTCGCATCCGGGCGCTTTGGCGTGACGGCGGAATATTTGGTCAATGCCGATGATATCCAGATCAAGATGGCGCAAGGGGCGAAGCCTGGTGAAGGCGGGCAGCTTCCGGGCCATAAGGTGGACAAGAACATCGCCCGTGTGCGGCATTCCACGCCCGGCGTTGGGCTGATTTCGCCGCCGCCGCATCACGATATTTATTCGATCGAGGATTTGGCGCAGCTTATTCACGATCTGAAAAACGTGAATAAGCGCGCGCGGATTTCGGTGAAGCTTGTCTCCGAAGTAGGCGTCGGCACTGTGGCCGCCGGCGTTTCCAAGGCGCGGGCCGATCATGTGACGATTTCGGGCTATGAGGGCGGCACGGGGGCTTCGCCCTTGACGTCGCTGACGCATGCCGGTTCGCCCTGGGAGATTGGCCTGGCTGAAACGCAGCAAACACTCGTGCTGAATGGGTTGCGTGGGCGCATTGCCGTGCAGGTTGATGGCGGCTTGCGTACCGGGCGCGATGTGGTGATTGGCGCGCTGCTCGGCGCAGATGAATTCGGCTTCGCCACCGCGCCATTGATCGCGGCCGGCTGCATCATGATGCGCAAATGTCATCTGAACACCTGCCCGGTTGGCATCGCAACCCAAGACCCGGTGCTGCGTGCGCGCTTCACCGGCATGCCGGAACACGTGATCAATTACTTCTTCTTCGTCGCGGAAGAAATGCGAGAGCTGATGGCTCAGCTAGGCTTCCGTACGGTGAATGAAATGGTGGGCCGCGTGGACCGGCTGAACATGCGCCCAGCGATTGACCATTGGAAGGCGAAGGGCGTTGATCTTTCCCGCATTCTCTATCAGCCGAAGCTGGTAGAAGGGGCGGCGATCCATCAATGCGAAACCCAAGATCATGGATTGGATCACATCCTGGATGTTGATCTGATCGCCGCCAGCAAGGATGCGCTGGAAAAGCAGCAACCGGTGCGCATTGAACGCAGCCTCATCAACCTCAATCGCACCACGGGGGCAATGCTGTCCGGTGAGGTGGCGCTGCGTTACGGCCATGCAGGCTTGCCCGAAGATACCATCAGCATCGCTTTCAAGGGCACGGCGGGCGGCAGCTTTGGGGCTTTCCTTGCGCGCGGTGTCTCCCTGGAATTGACCGGGGATGCCAATGATTACGTGGGTAAGGGGCTATCCGGTGGGCGCATTGCGGTGAAGCCTCCCGCCGGTGTGAACCGTGATCCTTCAGCCAATATCATTGTCGGCAATACCGTTCTTTACGGCGCCATTGCTGGTGAGGCGTATTTCGAAGGTGTCGCCGGTGAGCGTTTTGCCGTGCGTAATTCCGGCGCAGTGACCGTGGCTGAAGGCTGTGGTGATCATGGCTGCGAATACATGACCGGCGGCGTGGTGGTGGTGCTGGGTGCGACGGGGCGGAATTTCGCTGCCGGCATGTCGGGCGGCATTGCCTATGTTTACGATATCAACGGCAATTTCCGCGACATGTGCAACACCAGCATTGTGGACCTTGAAGCGATTGGCGCCGCTGATGCCAGCGAGGATGGCAGGCCGAAGCAGCGCGCCCCATCCGCCTTTGATAATGGCATGGGCGATATGCTGCGCTTCGATGCCGAGCGTCTGCGCATTCTGGTGGAGCGGCATTTGCTGATGACTGGCAGCGCGCGTGCCCGCGCGCTTCTGGAAGATTGGGATGCGGCGCTGCCGCGCTTCGTGAAGGTGATGCCGCGGGATTACCGCCGTGCCTTGCTCGACCTGAAGGCCGAGCAAGCGGGTGGTGTCGCGGTTGCGGCCGAATAAGCCGCAGGGGGGAATAGCGTTATGGGTAAGACAACTGGCTTTCTTGAATTCGAACGCGCCGAACGCGGCTATATCAAGCCGGAAGAACGGCTGAAGAATTACAAGGAATACGTGACGCCTCTGCCGGAGGCAGAGCTTACGAAGCAGGCGGCGCGCTGCATGAATTGCGGCATTCCGTATTGTCATAATGGCTGCCCCGTAAATAATATGATCCCGGATTGGAATGACCTGGTCTATCGGGATCAGTGGCAGGCGGCGCTGGAAACACTGCATTCCACCAACAACTTCCCGGAATTCACCGGCCGTATCTGCCCCGCACCGTGCGAGGCAAGCTGTACGCTGAACATCACGGAAACGCCGGTCACCATCAAATCCATCGAATGTGCGATTGTGGATCGCGGGTGGGAAGAAGGCTGGATCAAGCCGCAAATCCCCACGCACAAAACCGGCAAGCGCGTGGCCGTTGTGGGTAGCGGCCCGGCGGGTCTGGCGGCAGCGCAGCAATTGGCACGTACCGGCCATGCGGTGACGCTGTTTGAAAAATATGACCGGATCGGCGGCTTGCTCCGTTACGGTATTCCTGATTTCAAGATGGAAAAGCATCTGATTGACCGCCGTGTGAATCAAATGGCTGCAGAAGGCGTTGAATTCCGCACCGGCACGGAAGTGGGCAGCACGCTGCCTTTTGATGTGCTGCTGGCAGGTTATGATGCGGTGGTGATGACGGGCGGGGCGGAGTGGCCGCGCGAATTGGAAGTGGATGGGCGCAATCTTTCCGGCATCTACCCCGCCATGGATTATCTGACGCAGCAGAACAAGCGCGTGGCGGGCGATACTGAAGATCGCGCCGCGCCGCGTGGAACCATCTCTGCCACTGGCAAGCATGTGGTGGTGATTGGCGGGGGCGATACGGGGGCTGATTGCATCGGCACTGCGGCGCGCCAGGGTGCGGCTTCCATCACGCAGATTGAGATCATGCCGAAGCCGCCGGAGCATGAGAATAAGGGCCTCACCTGGCCGAATTGGCCGCATAAGCTTCGCACCGCGCCGGCGCATTATGAAGGCTGCGCGCGTGATTGGGCCGTGCTGACCAAGCAGGCGGTTGGCGAGAATGGTAAGCTGACGGCGCTTGATTGCGTGCGCGTTGAATGGGTGCATGAAGCCGGGCGCATGCAAATGCGCGAAGTGGCGGGCAGCGCCTTTCAGATGAAGGCTGATCTTGTGCTGCTGGCCATGGGCTTCGTAGGGCCGCGTCGTGCCGGGCTGCTGGAGACTTCCGGCGTTGCCTTGGATGCGCGTGGTAATGTGCAGGCGGATACGGATGCCTATCAGACATCAGTGTCCAAGGTATTCGCCGCGGGTGATATGCGCCGCGGGCAATCGCTGGTGGTTTGGGCCATTCGCGAAGGTCGGCAATGTGCGCGCGCGGTGGATGAATTCCTGATGGGGGCAAGCACCCTACCGCGCTAAACAGCCAGGAAAGAGCGAAAATCCTGTTCTTGTAAGGCTTTTCTGCTATTCTTTCGCCACATTTGCCTCTGCCGCGATGCGCGCCCAAAGTTCCAATTCACGGCGATTGAATTCGCCAAGGGCTTCAGGCGTGCTGGTGGTGGAAACAATGCCAAGCGCGCCGATATGGCGCTTCGCTTCATCGCTTTGGCCGATCGTGACCATTTCGCGGTTCAGCCGCGCAATGATTGCGGGCGGTGTGCGTGCCGGCATCCAGGAACCGTTCCAGGAAGCGAAATCAAAGCCAGGCAGCGCCGCTTCAGCCACCGTTGGCACATCGGGTAGGGTTTCAACGCGCCGCGCGGTGGTCACGGCAAGCGCGCGGATGGTGCCAGCGCGCAAATGCTCTACCGCCGGCCCAAGATCAGTCACGAGAAAATGCAGCCGCCCGCCCAGTAAATCCGCCATGGCCTGCGGCGTACCGCGATAGGAGATTTGCTCAGCCTTGAAGCCGGCGGCCTGACTTAGAAGATGCGTGCCGGCAAGCCCGCCCGCATTGCCGATGCCGTAATTCAACGCGCCAGGATTGGCGCGCGCATGGGCGATGAAGGCTTGCAGATCGCGCGCTGGATTATCCGCACGCACCAGTACGCCAAGCGGGTTGATGCTGATCATGGAAAGTGGCGCGAAGTCGCGGAGCGGATCATAGCCCGGTTCACGCATGAGATGCGGA
>CAMCHA010000081.1 GCA_945874515.1 Asaia bogorensis | reverse complement strand
AACCCCTGCTTGATGCGCTGGCGCAGGGTTTTCTGGCCGATAAGGCAGCCCGTGTCCGGCCGGGGGATTTCACCCAGGCTTTGTTCGATCTGGGGGCGGGTATTTGCGCGCCGCGCAAACCCGCCTGTGCGCTGTGCCCCTGGCAGAAGGCGTGTCAGGCGCAAAAGCTTGGCCTGACGGAAGCCCTACCACGCAAGGCGCCGAAGCCCGAGCGCCCCACGCGCCATGGCGTGCATTTTCTGTTGACGGATGCGGAGGGCCAGGTTTGGCTAAGGCGTCGGCCGCCTCGTGGGCTTTTGGGCGGCATGCTGGAAATCCCCGGCACTTCCTGGCGGGAGACTGGCTGGACGGAGGCCGAGGCGCTGGCCCAAGCACCCATCGCGATCACTTGGCAGCCCGTGGCCGGTGAGGCGCGGCATGTCTTCACCCATTTCGCGCTGACCATGCAGCTTTACCGCGCGCGGCTGCCTGCGCGGGCAAAACGGCCTGAGGGCGAATGGCTGATGCCGGCGGAAGCGGCGCAGGCCCTGCCGAGTGTGATGCGGAAATTACTGGTGCTGGGTAGATTTACGGGAGGCGCTTGACCTCGGTTAATAAGGTAGCCCACCAGGAAAGGTGGGGCGGCGATACCACGAATAATGCGCGAGAGAGGTGCGCCGTTTGTCGCTAGATTGCCGCTTCGCGCAGCATCATGCGTGCATCGCCATGCCAAATCTTATCAAATCGTTGAAGCCAACGATCTGCCTGAGTTTCGCCTGTGGCTAAAATTGCATCAAGCGGATCAAGGAACAGCGCTTCATCCAGACCGCGCGCATTCATCCCATCGCGCGCAATCGCCAGCACATCGCGGCCCACATCGCGGAGCGACCGGCCCTGGATGGTGGCGGTCAGGCCCTCACGTGGCACCGCTTCACGAAGGGCGCGGATTTCCGCGACACTCCAGCCCTTCGTCAGCGCGCGCGCGGCCTTTTGCGCGGCGTCATCATAAATCAAGCCCACCCAAAAGGCCGGCAGCGCATTCAGCATCGAAGGTGCCCCCGCATCCGCGCCGCGCATTTCCAGAAAGCGTTTCAACCGCACATCGGTGAATACCGTCGTTACATGATCTGCCCAATCGCCCATGGTGGCGGATTGCCCGGCGAGTTTTTCTGCCTTGCCATTCAAGAAGGCACGGAAGCTCTGCCCCGCCGCATCCAGCCATTGGCCGTCGCGCATGATGAAATACATGGGCACGTCCAGCACCCATTCAGCGAAGCGTTCAAAGCCGAAGCCATCTTCAAACACAACGGCGGGGATGCCGGTGCGGTCCGGGTCCGTATCTGTCCAGACCCGGGCGCGGAGGCTGCGATAGCCGTTCTTCTTGCCCTCGGAAATCGGCGAATTGCCAAACAGCGCTGTCGCCAGCGGTTGCAGCGCGAGGCAGACGCGGAGCTTTTCCACCATATCCGCTTCATCGCCGAAATCGAGGTTCACCTGCACCGTGCAGGTGCGCAGCATCATATCAAGGCCCATGGCGCCGACGCGCGGCATATATTGGCGCATGATCTCGTAGCGACCCTTCGGCATCCAGGGCATGTCTTCGCGCTTCGCGAGCGGATGAAAGCCAATCGGCGCGAAGCCAAGGCCAAGCGGGGCGGCGACTTCGCGCACCTCATCCAAATGGTCGAAAAGCTCGGCGGCCACTTCATGCAGATTGGCCAAGGGCGCGCCGGAAAGCTCAAACTGCCCGCCTGGTTCCAGGCTGACAGAAGCGGCGCCGCGCTTCAGGCCAATCGGGTTGCCGCGGTCGAGTATTGGCTCCCAGCCCTTCGCCATTAACCCTTCCAGCATGGCGCGAATGCCTTGGGGTTCGTAGGGCGGCGGTGCGTAATCCGTCAGGCGGAAGCCGAATTTTTCATGCTCGGTGCCGATACGCCAGGCGGATTTGGGTTTGCAGCCGGCGGCGAACCATTCCGCCATTTGGCGGGTGGAGGTGATGGGCGTGGGATCGGACTCGCCGGGATTGGACATCAAAACCTTCCAGGGGCGCCGCCGGGACGACGCGTAACATAATCAGGACCAGTCACCCGCCAGGGCGGCGAGGACCGAAAGCCCCGCAACCGCCGCCGTTTCCGCCCGCAGGATGCGGGGGCCAAGGCCGATGGGCTTAACAAAGGGGTAGCTTTGGGCGGCGTCAAGTTCGGCGCGGTCAAAGCCACCTTCCGGGCCGATCAATAGGCCAAGCGGCAGGCGCTGCCCAGATAGCGCTTGCGGAAGGGCGGGCGCGCCGGCGCGCTCGGCGGCCATGAACAGCGGCACGCCATCCCAGGCAGCCAGCGCAGCATGCAGGGGCATGGCTGCGTGGATCACGGGCAGGCTGAGCCTTTCACATTGCTCGGCCGCGCCGCGCGCAATGGCGGCAAGCCGCGCCTGGTTCACCCGATCCGCGACAGACCGGCGCGTGAGGACGGGATGAACGGCGGCGACACCCAATTCGGTCGCTTTTTCCACCAGCCATTCCATGGCATCGCGCTTCAAGGCGGCGACCATCAGGCGTAGATTCGGTTCCGGTGCCGGCGCGCGGCTTTGGGCTTCCAGCGTGATGCGGCAGCGATCCTTGCGGAGAGCCGTGATCCGCCCGGCCCATTCGCCATCCTGGGCATTGAAGACTGCTACGGCATCGCCCGGCCCACGGCGCAGCACGGCACCCAGATGATGCGCTTGTCCGGGCTCAGCCTCTATCTCAAGGCTGGGGGCGAGTTGGGCATCAAGATAAAGGCGCGGGGTGGACATGGCGGGTTTCCATCCCTCTTTATAGGCCAATGTCTGGCCATACTGATATCCGCACCGGCGGCTGGGTGGCGCGCCTGCCGCAAGCTTGGCGCCCCTATGCGCTGCTGATGCGCCTGGATCGGCCCATTGGGTCCTGGCTGCTGTTCCTGCCGGGGCTTTGGGCCTTTGCCATGGTGGCGCCGGATTGGCGCCAAGGGTTGTGGCTGACCGCGCTATTCGGCCTGGGCGCGGTGCTGATGCGCGGCGCGGGCTGCGTGGTGAATGATTTGTGGGACCGGGATTTGGACCGGCAGGTGGAACGCACGGCGGGGCGGCCACTTGCTTCAGGCGCCTTGCGCGCGCGCCATGCCTTGGCCTTCCTGGCGCTCGTGCTGGCGGCGGCTTTGCTGATCCTGCTGCAATTGAACGGTGCGGCGCAGTGGTTGGGTGTGGCTTCGCTGTTGCCGGTAGTGCTTTACCCGCTGGCGAAGCGCGTGACGGATTGGCCGCAGGCGGTGCTTGGGGTGATATTCTCCTGGGCTGCGCCCGTGGGATATGCGGCGGTGATGGGCGGGCTGGATGGCGCGGCTTTGACGCTGTGGGCCGCGGGGTTTTTCTGGATCTTGGGCTACGACACGATCTACGCGCATCAGGACCGGGAAGATGATGCGCTGGTCGGCATTCGTTCCTCCGCGCTGCGGCTTGGGGAGAAAACCCGGCCTTTTCTGATCCTTTGCTACGGGCTGACGATGGGCTTGCTGGCGCTGGCCGGGTGGCTGGCCGGGCTGGCGCCTTGGTATTTGCTGGGGCTCGCGCTTCCGGGCGCGATGTTGGCGCGGCAGGTGCTCCAACTTGATATTGCTGACCCGGCGCTTTGCCTTCGTCTGTTCAAGGCCAATCGAGATGTCGGGCTTGCCATTGCCACGGCCTTCCTGCTGGGCCGGCTGTGACGCCGGAGGAATTCGTCGCCGCGCAAACGGTGATTGCGCGCGCGCCCTTGGTGCCGGAAATCGTGCTGCATTTGGCGACTGAGATCACGCCGATCTGGCAAGCGACCGAAGCCTGGTTGGCCGAACAAAACATTGAACCACCTTTCTGGGCCTTTGCCTGGCCGGGCGGGCAGGCCTTAGCGCGGGCGGTGCTGGATGATCCGAAGCTGGTGGCCGGCAAGCGCGTGCTGGATTTCGCGGCCGGCTGCGGCATTGCCGCCATTGCTGCGGCGCAAGCTGGCGCCGCTTTGGTGGAAGCAGCGGAAATTGACCCCTTGGCGCTGGCCGCCGTGCGGCTGAATGCCGCGTTGAACGGCGTTTCGGTAGCGACGCCGCCTGGCGATGTGGTCGGTGCGCCCTGCCGCTGGGATACCGTTTTCGCTGGTGATGTCTGCTACGAGGCGCCGATGACCAAGCATATCCTGCCTTGGCTGCGTGGCCTGGTGTCAGCGGGGGCAGAGGTGCTGATCGCCGATCCGGGCCGCGCCTATTTGCCGAGAGCGGGGCTGGCGCCGATTGCTCGCTACAGCGTGCCGACCACACGCGAATTGGAAGATTGCGAGGTGCGCGAAGTGACGATCCATCGCTTGCTTGCGTGACGTGCGCTTGCGGTTCGCGCCGCTATCAGTGCAGGCTTGGTTGCACGAAATCAGGAGGAACCCATGGCCGCTTATGCCCATCCCGAAGCTATTGTCAGCACCGAATGGCTTGCGGCCAATCTGCGCGACCCGAACCTCCGCATCTTCGATTGCACCACCTATCTTTTGTACGAAACGGGAACAGGCCGGCCTTATCGTATTGAAAGCGGGCGGGCTGATTATGATCAGGGCCATATCCCAGGTGCAGGTTTTCTTGATTTGCAGGGTGATCTTTCCGACCGCACCAGCCGCTTCAACTTTACCATGCCTGCGCCGGATGATCTGGCAGCGCGGCTGGCAGCGTGTGGCATTGGGGATGGCACGCGCGTGGTGCTTTATTCCCGCAAGACGCCGCAATGGGCGACGCGCCTTTGGTGGATGATGCGCGCGATTGGCTTTGACAATGCCGCGATATTGGATGGCGGGATTGATGCCTGGATGGCGGAAGGCCGCGCGATTTCCACGACCGAAACGCGCTATGCCCCTGCGACGCTGCACGCGAAACCGCGGCCTGGGTTGTTCGTTGGGCGGGATGAAATGCTGGCCGCGATTGGTGATGCTAGTACTTGTTCCATCAATGCGCTGGCGCCTGATCTGCATAGCGGGGCAAATCCGCGCTATGGCCGGCCAGGGCGGATTCCGGGCAGCGTCAATCTGCCAGCGGCATCATTGTTTGAAGCGGTTAGCTTCAAGCTGAAAGCGCCGGACCAGGTGGCCGAGGCCTTTGCCGCCATTGGCGCGGATAAGACCAAGCGCAAGCTGATCTATTGCGGCGGCGGCATTGCCGCGACATTGGATGCCTTTCTGCTGCATCAATTGGGGCATGAGAATATCGCGGTTTATGACGCTTCCATGAATGAATGGGCGAAGGATGACAGCCTGCCGATGGAGGTGGGGTGAACCGCGCCTCACCCCAAAACGCGCTTCGCCACGACATCCAGCTTCGCGAGCAATTCCGGGTCGCGCTTTTCGGGGGCCGTGATCAACGCATATTCCAAGGCGCGGTCGCAGCCGGCGGGGCAGGTGCCGCGCTTGGCGCCAAGCGCGGGCACCACATGTTGCACCAGGGCGCGCGCCTTATCGGCATTGGAAAACAGCACCTTCACCACCTGATCCACCGTCACGGCATCATGATCCGGGTGCCAGCAATCGAAATCCGTCACCATGGCGACCGTGGCGTAGCAAAGCTCCGCCTCGCGCGCGAGTTTCGCTTCGGGCATATTTGTCATGCCAATCACGCTGCAGCCCCAGGCGCGATAAAGCTCACTTTCGGCCTTGGTGCTGAATTGCGGGCCTTCCATGACAAGGTAGGTGCCGCCGCGTGTGACGGGCAGCTCCAGTTTACGTGCTGCCGCTTCCAGCGCATCACCCAAGCGCGGGCAGACCGGATGCGCGACCGAAACATGCGCGACACAACCCGTGCCGAAGAAGGATTTCTCGCGCGCAAAACTACGGTCAATAAACTGGTCCACAATCACGAAATGGCCGGGCGGCAAATCTTCCCGCAGGGACCCCACGGCGGAAAGGGAGATGATTTCCGTGCAGCCAATCCGCTTCAGCGCATCAATATTGGCGCGGTAATTCAGTGCCGATGGCGGGATGGGGTGGCCACGCCCATGGCGGGGCAGAAAGGCGCAAGGCACGCCATAAAGCCGCCCGGTCAGGATTTCATCCGAAGGATCACCCCAGGGCGTGCGCACCTTTACCCACCGGCGATCCTCCAACCCTTCCATGTCATAAAGCCCCGAACCGCCGATCAGGCCGATCATGGGTTGGATGCTGGGTTCGGTCTTGGTCATGGCGGGCATTCCGTTCAAGGCTTGGATGGCCGCGCCTTTAGCCCAGACGGCGCTTTCATGCTAACCCGTGCGCGCATTTTAAGGAGAGCGCGGCATGGCCCTGCGGTTTGTGATCTTTCTGGGCCTGGCACTGGTGGCTTGCGAGAAAAGCGAAAACCAAAGCGCCTTTGGCCCGCGCGGGACAGCCTTGCCACCGCCGGGCCTTCAGGAGCGATGAGCTTCGCCACTATGATCTCTGACGCCCGCCAAAGGCGGGCGAGCGCCCGAATGGGCGCCGCCGCTAATGCGGCGAAGCCAAGCGCGCGGAGGCGCGAGCCGGCGTTTGAGGGCGGATCGGTAACGATCCGCGACATAAAGTTATCAAGTCTCCGCGCCGCCATTCACCTGGATCATCTGGCCATTCACGAAGGCGCCGCCATCTGACACCAGCATGGAGACAACCGCCGCGATTTCATGCGGCTGACCAAGCCTGCCCAGCGGCACGCGCGATATCATGCTGGCAATATGGTGATGCGCGGCTTCATCATCGCGCTCTCCGGCGATGGGGCCGGGTGAGACAGCATTGGTGGTAACACCCTTGGCGCCGAATTCCTTCGCCAAAGCCTTGGTCAGCCCCCAAAGCCCATGCTTGGAAACCGAAACCGCCGCGCGGCCATTATAGCCATGAATGGCATTCATGCCGAGCAGGTTCACAATCCGCCCCCAGCCGCGATCGAGCATCCCCGGAAGGCAGGCGCGGGAAAGCCACACGCTGGAATCGAGGTCAACCGAAATCACCCGGCGCCAATCCGCATCACTCATTTCCAGGAAACGACCATCGGGGCGGAGCGCCGCGTTATTCACCAGCACATCCACTGCGCCGAAGCTTGCAATCGCGTCACGCGCGATGCGCGCGCATTCTTCGGCCACGCCAACATCGGCCATGGCAACCAAAGCCTCTACGCCCATCGTGCGGGCTTCGGCGGCGACAGCCTCACAAGCTTCGCGATTGCGTGAGCCATTGATGACAACATTGAAGCCCGTGCGCGCCAGATCAAGCGCGATGGCGCGGCCAATATTGCGGCCGGCGCCGGTGATCAAAGCGGTTTTGCGTTGCGTGGTCATGTCCGTTTCTTTCATGCGCAGTTTTGATGAGTTCTATAGGGGTGTTGCGTGATCGGGCAAGGCGCCTACCAAGCGACCGCGACGCCGCCACCGCCGCGCGGGTCGGCGCCACCTGTGGGCTGGCCATCGCGCAGCAGAATGGCGTGGGCGCGGCTCATGGTCGGGTCATAGGAAATCGGGGAATGGCGAACCTCGTGCCCCAGTGCTTTGAGCGCCGCCACCACATCGCCTTGCACCCGCGCTTCGCAGAAAACCGGCCCGCCTTCACAATGGATGCGCGGGAAGGAAACCGCTTCCACCGCCGACATGCCAAAATCAATCGCATTGATGATCGTGGTGAGCACGGCGGAGATGATCACGCTGCCTCCTGGCGCGCCAACAATCAGCCAGGGCTCATCATCCTTATAGACAATGGTTGGCACCATGCCGGTGGTGCGCGCCTTGCCGGGTGCGATGCTATTGGCGCGGCCCGGGCGCATATCAAATAGCTTCATCGCATTGTTCCAATTAAAGCCGAGGCCGGGTGTCACCACGCCGGCACCGGTGCCAAGCGTATGCGTGACGGAAACGCAATTCCCCGCCGCATCCCAAACGGAAAGATGCGTGGTGCAGGAGGGTGGTTCTCCGATCCGCCCGCCGGGCAGCCAGCCATCCCTGATGCGCTTGGCCCATGCGGCGGCGCGGTCTTTCGACATGAGGGATTCGGTTGGCACGGGCACGAAATCCGGATCGCCCAGAGCTTCATCACGGTCGTAATGTGCCGCCGCCATGGCGCGCGCGACCAGATCATAATGCCCGGCACTGCCGGCGGGCAGCGCGCCAAGATCGAATTGCTCCAGGATATTCAGCATGGCGATCAGCACCGCGCCCGAACCCGGTGGTGGGTTGGAGGATATCTTGTAGCCGCGATAGGTGCCAATCACGGGGGCGCTTTCACGCACGCGGTAATCGCGCAAATCATCGCCAGTGATGAAGGCGCCGTTTTGGGTGAAATCGTTGATGATCTGCCCGGCAATCTCGCCCGTATAAAAATCCTGCGCGCCCTTGGCGGCGATGCGTTCCAGCGTGCGGGCCAACTCGGCATGCACAAGCTTTTCGCCAACTTCATGCAATTGCCCGGCTTGGTTCAGATAAAGCGCGGCGCAG
>CAMCHA010000080.1 GCA_945874515.1 Asaia bogorensis | reverse complement strand
GCCCGCCAGCGCCGCGGAAAGCCAGGCCAGGGTGATTTCCGGCCCAAGCGGTTCCGGGCCAAGGCCCGCCAGCAGCTTGTGTTGGTCCTCGGCGTCCGAGGCCACCAGATCCACGCTGCCGAAGCGGCGCGGGTCCACAAAGCCGATATTCCAGCCGCCTTCCGTACCGAAGGCAAGGTGTTCATGCGCCTCGGGCGGGGTGTTATGGCCACGCGCGTCAGAAAATACGCCCTGCTTGCCCTGCCGAGGCTCCATCGGCACGCCTTCCCGCCGCGCCACCATGCGGCCTGACATGCCAAGATGGATCAGCAGGCTTTCGCCCCCTTCCAGCCGCATCAGGATATATTTAGCCCGGCGGCGAAAGCTGATCACGCGCCGCCCGCGCAACCGTTCTGCCAGGCGCGGCGGGAAGGGAAAGCGCATGCCATCGCGCCGGGTTTCGGCCCAGGCGATGCGTTCACCTTCCAGCACAGCCTGAAGGCCGCGCATCACGGTTTCCACTTCTGGCAATTCGGGCATTGCCCCTCCCCTTTCTGCGGCTCAACGCCTATGTTGGTTTCATGAACGACACCGCCGCCCCAGAGACAGATTTCGGTTACCGCAAAATCCCCAAGGCCGAAAAGGCCGGGATGGTGCGCGCCGTGTTTGAAAGCGTCGCGCCCAAATATGATGTGATGAATGATTTCATGTCGCTTGGCGTGCATCGCATCTGGAAGCGCATTTTCGTCAATGCGATCGGCGCCGGGCCGCATGACACACTGCTCGACCTTGCGGGGGGTACCGGAGATATATCCTTCCTGGCCATGGAACGCGGCGCTGGGCGGGTGATCCTGACTGATGTGAACCCTGCCATGCTGGAAGTGGCGCAAGGCCGTGCCTTATCCCGCGGGTTGGTGCGCGGGCTTTCCTTCATGTGCGTGGATGCGGAACGCATTCCGCTGCCTGATCGTAGTGTGGAACGTGTTTCCATTGCCTTTGGGCTCCGCAATTGCACCGACAAGGATGCAGTGCTGGCCGAAGCGCGGCGCGTGCTCCGCCCCGGTGGGCGCTTTCATTGCCTGGAATTCTCAAAACTTGAGGTCGCGGCCCTGGACGCGCTTTATGATGCCTGGTCCTTCAAGGCGCTGCCCGTGATTGGCGAATATGTCGCAAAAGACCGCGCTTCCTATGAATATTTGGCCGAGAGCATTCGCATGTTCCCGGACCAAGAAACACTCGCCGGCATGATGCGAAGCGCGGGTCTGGAACGCGTTTCCTATCGCAACCTATCGGGCGGCATTGTCGCCATGCATAGCGGCTGGCGCCTGTAAAAAAACTTAGTCCGGATCGGCTGGCACATCCGACACAGGCTTGCGGTGGTCTTCCGCCCAATCCGTGCTTTGCTTCATGCGGCTTCGCAGCAGATAAGCCGCGCCAAGCCCCACCGCGCCAAGGCCCGCCAGCCCCGCAAACCCAACTGCCGCCACACCACCAAGGCGCATCACGGCAAGCCCGCAGGCCAATTTCGGCAAAATCATCGGCATTTCCTATCGCTTTTCCAGCGTATCATCCCCGCCGGATGGTGGGGTTGGCAAGGGTTTCTGCGCCGCGCAGGAACAGAAAGCCAGGCCCTGCGGCAGACGGTTTACCTGGGTTGCTTCCCCGCAATGGGGGCATTCTATCACCTCACGCGGGTTCATGCGGTTTTCTCACCCTTATCGGGCAGTGGCCGCATGGCGCGAAGCTGTGCGGCCAGCGCCCCCTGCCCGGCCAATTCCGCGAGCAACGCCGCTTCTTCCCGCGCAGCTTCGAAGCCCAGGCGATAGCCCGCATAGGTCGCCTGATCCAGGCTTTGGCTGAGTGCCTTGCCGATGGCCTGCATGAATGGGTTTCTCCCTTTTTGTTGCGGCATCAACGCCCTTTGCAATACCCCGCGCCGGCATGGCTGGTGCCCGATGGGCAGGAACCGCCCCGACTTGGCACATATTCAGCCCGCCCATCCGTCCGGCAATACCCCGCCCCCGCATGGCTGGCACCCGAAGGGCAGGACCCGTTCTGCGCCGCGACAAACCCCGCGCCGGAGGAAGATCGGCAATAGCCAGACCCCGCATGGCTGGAACCCGATGGGCAGGAACCATTATGCGCAGGGACCATTTGCTGCGCAAAGGACGCGCTTGAGACCACAAGACCCAAAACAACAACGCGCAGCAACATCGGGCGGCATCCCTCAACAAAAATCACAAGGAAGCCAAAAATCCGGACTTCCCTATGGCGCCCTTATGGCAGTGAAGGGTCAATCAAACCCTTTCCAACACTGTCGCAATGCCCTGCCCCACACCGATGCACATGGTGGCCAAAGCGCGCTTCAGCCCACGCTCCTGCATTTCATGCGTGGCCGTCGCAATCAGCCGCGCGCCGCTCATGCCCAAAGGATGGCCGAGCGCAATCGCGCCGCCATTCGGGTTCACGCGCGCATCATCATCGGCAATGCCAAGCCCACGCAGCACAGCCAGGCCCTGCGCCGCGAAGGCCTCATTCAATTCAATCACATCCATCTGCTCTTGCGTCATGCCAAGCCGTGCAAACAGTTTTTGCGTGGCCGGCACCGGGCCAATGCCCATGACGCGCGGCGCGCAGCCCGCCGTTGCCACACCGACAAACCGCGCCAGCGGCGTCAGCCCATGGCGCCTGGCCGCGGCCTCACTCGCGATGATCAAAGCGCAGGCGCCGTCATTGACACCCGAAGCATTGCCCGCGGTCACCGATCCATCCGGCTTCACCACCGGCTTCAACTTGCCAAGCGCTTCCATGGAGGTTTCACGCGGATGTTCATCAGCACTCACCACCACGGGCTCCCCCTTCCGGGAGGGGATGGTCACCGGCACGATTTCCTTGGCCAGCCGGCCATTCTTTTGTGCGGCGGCGGCGCGCGCCTGGGAACGCAGCGCCATGGCATCCTGATCTTCGCGCGCAATGTTATGGTCGGCAGCGACGTTCTCCGCTGTCTCCGGCATGGAATCAGTGCCGTAGCGCTTTTGCATGGCAGGGTTCACGAAACGCCAGCCAATGGTCGTGTCATAAATCGCATTGCTGCGCGAAAAGGCGCTTTCGGCTTTGGGCATCACGAAAGGCGCACGAGACATGCTTTCAACACCGCCCGCGATCATCAATTCCGCTTCGCCCGCGCGGATGGCACGCGCGGCAATGCCCACCGCATCCATGCCCGAACCGCAAAGCCGGTTCACCGTGCTGCCGGGGATGGCTTGCGGCAGCCCCGCCAGCAGCAGCGCCATGCGCGCGACATTACGGTTATCTTCGCCCGCCTGATTGGCGCAGCCGAAGATCACATCATCCACTGCCGCCCAATCCACCGAAGCGTGGCGTTCCATCAGCGCCTTCAGCGGCACCGCGCCAAGATCATCCGGGCGCACGGAAGAAAGGCTGCCGCCATAGCGACCGATCGGGGTGCGCAAGGCGGCGCAGATGAAAGCTTCGGGCATGGTATTGTTTCCTCACAAACGGCGCTGTTATTCCGGCTTCACACCCGCAGCGCGCAGCACATCGGTGTAGGTTTTCACGCCCTCGCGCACCAGATTCATCACCTGATCCGGCGTTTCATAGCCAGCGCGCGGCACAACGCCGGCCAATTCATTCAGACGCGGCGCGCTTTGCTGAATGGCGGTTTGGAAGGCCGCCCCCAGGGCGGCCACAATCGGGGCCGGCGTGCCGGCCGGGGCCAGCATTGGGAAGAATTCTTCAAAGATAAAACCCGGAATGCCGGCTTCAGTCGCGCTTGGCACATCCGGCAAGGCCGGGCTGCGCTGGCTTGATGCCACCGCAAGTGCGCGCACGCCACCACCACGCACCTGGCCAAGGCAGGATGCCATGGTGGGCGTGCCGAATTGCGCTTCACCGCTCACCAGCGCCGCAACACCTGGCCCGCCGCCGCGGTAATGCACCAATTCAAATTGCGCGGCGCTGATGCCGCGGAAAATCTCGCCCGCCAAATGCACGCCGCTGCCGATCCCGGCCGAAGCGAAATTAAACCGCCCCGGATGAGTGCGCAGCAGCGCAACCATTTCGCCCGCCGTAGTTACCGGCGTGCGCGGATTGGACACCAGCACATGCGGCGAAAACCCCGCGACGGCGATACCGACGAAATCATTGATGGTGTCATAAGGCACGCGCGCAACCAGCGCCGGCACCGAAGCGTGCGCACTATTGATCAGCACCGTATAGCCATCCGCCGGGGAACGCGCGACATTTTCAGCGCCAATCACGCTGCCCGCGCCGGCGCGGTTTTCCACCACCACGGGCTGGCCCAGAATATTGCCAGCCGCTTCGGCGATGATGCGGCCCACAATGTCATTCGACCCACCCGGCGCGAAGGGCACCACCAGGCGCACAGGCCGCGTTGGGCGCCATGCCTGCGCATGCGCCACATAGGGGGCAAGCCCCGCTGCCAAAGCCAAGCCAAAAGCCGCGCGCCGATGCATCATTGGTGTTATTCTCCCTATTGCTGCCAGGACGTTGGTAACGCCTTGGGTCTGTGACTTTTCACGGCCATTCAGCCTTGACTGAAAGTTTCTAGCGTAAGCTGCGCCGTGGGAGAATAGCGAAAGCCCCTCGACGCCGCGCGCCCGCCGCCCCATCCTTGGACCATGACCGAAAATCCGCTGCTGACCCCCTGGACCACCCCCTTTGGCCTGCCGCCCTTCACGGCGATTGAGCCCGGCCATTTCCCGCCCGCCTTCGATGCCGCCATGGCAGCGCATCGTGCGGAAATAGCCGAAATCGGCGCCAAGCCGGCCGCGCCAAGCTTCGCCAATACCATCGAAGCACTGGAAGGCGCCGGCAGGCTACTCAGCCGCATCGGCGCCACGTTTTTCAACCTGGCGGCGAGCCACGCGACTGACGCATTGCAACAGGTGGAACGCGATATCGCGCCCAAGCTTGCCGCGCATCGCATGGCAATCGCGCTTGATCCGGCGATTTTCAGGCGCGTCTCAGCGCTGCATGAGGCACGCGATAGCCTGGACCTTGCCCCCGATCAGCGCCGCCTGCTGGAACGGCTTTATCTGCGCCTGACGCGCGCCGGCGCGGGGCTTGATACCAAGGCACGCGCGCGGCTTTCGGAAATCTCCACCCGCCTCGCCACGCTGCACACAAGCTTCGGGCAGAATGTGCTGGCCGATGAGAATGAATGGCGCATGCTGCTGACCGATGCCGATCTGGATGGCCTGCCCGATTTCGCCCGGCACGCCGCTCGGGAAGCGGCGGCTGCAGCGGGGCTTGATGGCTATGTCTTCACCCTGTCGCGTTCTTCCGCCGAACCTTTCCTGACTTTCTCCGCCAGGCGCGATTTGCGCGAAAAACTCTGGCGAGGCTTTGCAGCGCGTGGCGCGCTGACAGCGGGCCGCGAAAATGCGCCTTTGATCCGCGAAATCCTAATGCTCCGGCGCGAACGTGCGCAATTGCTGGGTGAGGCGGATTTCGCTTCCTTCCGTCTGCGCGATACCATGGCAGGATCACCTGACGCGGCCGAGGCATTGCTCCGCGCCTGCTGGGAACCGGCCAAGCGTCGTATCGCCACTGAGAAGGCTGAGCTTGAAGAATTCGCCCGCACCGCCGGCCATCATGGCACGATTGAGCCTTGGGATTGGCGCTATTGGGCGGAACGCGCGCGGCAAGCGAAGCATAATTTCGATGGCGCCGCGCTGAAACCGCATTTCGAATTGGAAGCCATGCTACGCGCCGTTTTTGATACCGCGCGGCGCTTGTTTGGTCTTGTCTTCGAAGAACGCTCCGATATCCCGCGCTACCATGCCGATCTGCGCGCCTTTGAAGCCTTGGATGACGCGGGCAATCATGTCGGGCTTTTGCTGCTCGATAACTTCGCCCGTCCCGGCAAACGCTCCGGCGCCTGGATGAGCAGCTTTCGCGTGGCCGATGGCCTGAGCGGTCGCACCGCGCCCATCATCATCAACAACAATAACCTCGCGCGCGCGACACCAACGCTGCTTTCCTTTGATGAAGCACGCACGCTATTTCACGAATTCGGCCATGCGCTGCATGGGCTGATGAGCCGCGCGCGCTATCCATCACAATCCGGCACCGCCGTGCTTGGCGATTTTGTGGAATTCCCCTCTCAGGTCATGGAAAATTGGCTGAGCCTGCCGGAGACACTGCAAACCCATGCGCGGCATCATGAAACCGGCGAAGCCCTGGATGAAGCGCTGCTTACCCGCGTACTGGCCGCGCGCAATGATGGGCAGGGTTTCGCCATGGTGGAATACCTGTCCTGCGCCTTGATTGACCTGGCACTGCATCGGCATACGGCGCCGGAAGACCTGAGTCTGGCAGAATTCGAAACCGCCTTCCTCGCCGAAATCGGCATGCCTGAGGGCATGGCGTTGCGCCACCGCCCGATCCATTTCGGGCATCTGTTTTCCGGTGATGGCTATGCGGCGGGCTACTACTTCTATCTTTGGGCCGAAGTGCTGGATGCCGATGGGTTTGAAGCTTTTGAGGAAGCGGGCAATCCCTTCCACCCTGACCTTGCCGCGCGGCTGAAAAGCATTTTTGAAGCCGGCGATACGGCGGACCCCATGGCGCTTTACACGGCCTTCCGTGGGCGCCCGCCGCAGGTGGAGGCGTTGCTCCGTAAGCGCGGGCTGGTTGGGGCGTGATGGGCGGCGCAGGGAAACGCCGAAATTTTACGCCCCAAACCGCGCAAATTCCCGCGCCAGATCCTCATAAATCTCGCGCTTGAAGGCCACCGCCAGCGCGGGCAATTCGCCAAGCTGCGCCCAGCGCCAGGCGTCAAATTCCGGGTGCGGGTCAAGATCAAGTCGGATGTCAGAATCATCACCCAAAAAGCGCAGCGCGAACCATTTCTGCCGTTGCCCGCGATACTTGCCGCCCAAGGCCTTGCCGATCAGTTCCGCCGGCAGATCATAGAATAGCCAGCGCGGATGTTCAGCCAGGATCTCGGCCTTGGCGGTGCCGATTTCCTCCTCCAATTCGCGGAAGATGGCGATGGAAGGGTCTTCACCCGCATCCATCCCGCCTTGGGGCAATTGCCAGCCGCCCGCCGCACCTTCGGCATTGGGCAGATCGGCGCGGCGCGCCACCAGCACCTGGCCTGCCGCATTGAACAGCAGCGCGCCGACATTATCCCGATAGGGCAGCATCATTGCGTGCGGGTTTCCGCTGTCTCCGGCGGGCGGCGGATCAGCACCGAAATGGGCGCCAGCGCCACACCGCGGCGTTCAAGCCCTGCCGCCCAACCTACCAGCCGATCCACCACCACCGGTGTCGCGGCATGCGCCAAGCCAAGGGCGGAACCGCGCGCCTTCGCGATTGTCTCAAGTTCAACAAGGCGCCGTTCAATTTCCGTCCGGGTCGCTGGTTCATCCAGGATTACATCCACCGAACGGCCCCAGGCGCGCCCTGGACCGGCAACACCCGGGCGGGCATCCACAAATAACAGTCCGCGATTGCGAAGCGATTCCTGCAACGCCAGATAGCTTTGCTCCATGGAAGCAAAACGCTCCCCACGCATGCCGCCCACCACGCCGATGGCGCCGACATAGCCCGGAAAGCGCGACAGCACCCATTCCAGATTGGCCAAGTTCTCGGGCGCAGAACGCCCGGTCAGCAAGGCGCGATTGCCGGGGTCATTCAGCGGGTAGCCGGTGGGCTCCAGCGGCAGGCCGATCAGGCTTTCAGCGCCCTTAGCACGCAACCGTTCCGCCACCTGGGCGGCGCGTGGCGCATAGGGCGAAATCGTGAAGGTAATGGCGGACGGTAGGCGGCGGATGGCGTCTTCCGTTTGCGCATTTGAAATGCCGAGATCGGCCACGATGATGCCCACGCGCGGGCGGGTATCCTGCCGGTCGAATTGCGCGGCATAGGCGCGGATGGACGTGCGGCCGTCAGTACCCACGCGCGGAAGCGCGCCAAAGCGCCCTTGTTCCAGCAGGGCAGGATCAGGCCCGGGGATGGGCCGTGCGGCAGGGAAATCGGGGGTCGCAACAGGCACATCAAGCGGCGGCGGCGCTGGGGCCGCAGGGGTTTGCGCTGATGCCTCGGCGGCCGAGGGCGACGGCTCAAGCATCGCCGGTGCTGGCGCTACCGCCTGGGCCGGTGAAGGGGCGGAGGTATGATCGAGTATCGCTGCAGGCGGCGCCACCGGTTCTGCCCCAGCCGGGGCCGGCGCCAAAGCTTCCGGCGCTTGCGGTGCCTCAGCCACGGTTTCGTGCGGCTCCGGCGGGCCCAAGCGGTTAAGCCGAAGCGCAGTACCGCCCAAAACCAACAGCACCAGCAACCAGAACAGGCCAAGCCCGCGCCAGCCGGCGAAAACCCGGCGCGGCAATCCTTCTGCCATTACATCCTCAGCGTTGCCCGCCGCGTGGCGCCGAAGCCATGCCGCGCAACAGTATCAAAGCCTGTTGAAGTTGATGATCCGTTTCCGGCTTGGTCGGATCAAAGGCCGGGGCGCCTTCCGCGGGTTGGCGCACCAC
>CAMCHA010000079.1 GCA_945874515.1 Asaia bogorensis | reverse complement strand
AGCGCCATTTGCTGTTCAATCTGCGCGACGCTGAGTTCCGGCAGGGCGGTATCGCCGCGACGGGTTTCATCCAGCCAGGCATGGGCGGCGCTGATCGCCCTTTCGCCGCCTTTGACTGCGACATACATGATCAGCCCTCCGCTATCGTGACGCTGCGCGGCAGGGCTGCGATACTATCGCCGGCGCATAGCAGCACATCAACACCGCGTGGAAAAAGCGTATGGTTACGCGCCCAGGCGGCGGTAAAATCAGCGGGCGCGCCAAGCACGCGCAGGCGGTGTTCGAGCTGAATGCCGGGCCCCGTCAGGCGCCAGCCATCGCCCGCAACTAACCCAGCCACTTGCAGGATCAGCGTTGCGCCCATTTGCGGGTCTTCATCCGTGCCGACATCAAGCGATTCAAGCGATGGTGCCGCGCCGCAGGCGAGTGCGAAACGCGCCGCGCCGATCTCCGGCGTGATGGGCGCACCGCAATGAAAGCGCAGCCATTCGGCAACGGTGTCACCCGCATCCAGCCAAAGCGGCGTATCTGCGTCAGCCAGGCTCAACAGCGCTGCTGCGGCGGCGGTGCAAAGCGGTGCAGGCGGCGTGATGCGCGCTTCAATGCGCTGGATACGGCCAGGGCGGCTCATGGCTTCCAGAATGGCGCGGAAGCTTGCTTGCGCATCCAATACAGGGTCGGCGAAGCCGGGGCTCAGATGGGTCATCGCATGGTCGCCATGGTGAAGAAATCAACGCGCGTGGCGGCGGCTTTGCGTGCCTCGGCGGCGCGCGCTGCCTGTTGCGCAGCGGCGAGTGGTTCGACCACTGCGTGCATGCAGGCCTTATGCAGCGCGCTATCCTGCAAGGCAGCGTCCAGCAGCGCGGCGAGCCTTGCCTTGGCATGGTCGCGCCCCGCGATATAGGCATGGCCGATATGCGGCCCAAGACGCAGCGCGCAGCGCGTCACGGTCATTTCGCCAAGGTTGAAGGCTTCGCCATCACCGCCGGCGCGGCCACGCACCATCACAAGGCCGGTTTCCGGCGCGCGCAGTGTCTCCGGTTCCGGAAAGGGCGGCAGGGTGGCGACCCTGGCGGCGAGATCTTCGGCCGAGGCCCGCGCCAGGGTCGCCATCCAATTTTGCCGGGCGGCGTGGGGGGAGGGGGTTTCTGTCTGGGTCATGTTACTTGTCTAGACCTATAGACAGGAGGGTGGCTTTAGTGCAATACGGATATGTCATAGATTTGCGCGGTCATGGTTGACACTTTAATGACAAACCCTGTTTTGGCACGCGGCGCCGGTGTTGCGCTGTGGCGCCAGATCGCGACCGCGGTGGAGGCGGATATCTCCGCAGGCAAGCGCCAGCCGGGGGAAAGACTGCCGACTGAAGCGGTGCTGACCGAGCGTTTCGCCGTCAATCGCCACACTGTCAGGCGCGCTTTGGAAGAATTGGAAGCGCGCGGCATTATTCGCGTGGAACAAGGCCGTGGCGCCTTTGTTGCGGAAGATGTGCTGGATTACCCACTTGGGCCGCGCACGCGTTTTTCCGAGACGATTCGCCGGCAGAATCGCGAAGCGGCCGGGCGCGTTTTGCATATCGCGGAAGTCGCCGCAGAGGCCCAGGTGGCGGCGGGGCTTTCCATCCGTCGTGGCCGGCCGGTTCTACGCGTTGCGCGACTTGGGCTTGCCAATGGTAGGCCGCTGGTTCTGGGGCTGCATCATTTTCCGCTGCCACGCTTTGCTGGGCTCGCGGAATCACTGGCGCTTCAGGCTTCCATCACTGTGGCTTTGGCTGCATGCGGCGTGCCTGATTATCGGCGCCAATCCACGCGCATCACGGCGCGGCTGCCCAGCCCTGAAGAAGCGAAGCATTTGATGCAATCCCGTTCCCGCCCCGTGATTGTCGCGGAGGCTTTGAATACCGATCCCGCCGGGGTTCCGGTGGATTGGACCCTTTCCTGCTACGCCGCCGCGCGCGTGCAATTAGTGTTGGAGACGTAATCATGGCATGGATCATTGAAGGCGGAAGAACCCTGCGCGGCACTGAATTGCTGGCGGATGATCTGTTTGTCGCTGATGGCGTCATTGCCGAAAACCCGGCGCGCGATGCGCGGCGCTTTGATGCCTCAGGGCTGTTGGTCATGCCGGGCTTGGTGGATATTCATGGCGATGCGCATGAACGGCAATTCCAACCGCGCCCTGGCATTGGTTTTCCCGCTGCTCTCGCCTTGCGGGATTCCGCCGCGCAATTGATTTCATGCGGCATCACCACGGCTTATCTTGGTGTGACGCTTTCCTGGGAACCTGGCTTGCGTTCCTTGGACGCCTGGCGCGGCATGAAGGCAGCCTTGCGAGAAATGAAGGGCAGCATCGCCACCGATCTTCGTGTCCATCTGCGCTTCGAAGCTGATAACTTTGATGCGCTGGATGATGCCTTGGCCGATATCGCTTCCGGCGATGTTCATCTGCTTGGCTTCAATGACCATACGCCGAGCATTGTGAAGAAACTCGACAATCTGGATGATGTGGCGAAATACGCCGGGCGCGCGGGCATGAAAGCGGATGCCTTCATGGCGTTGGCGCAAAAGGTTTATACGCGTCGCGATGAAATACCAGCCGCGCGCACGCGTTTGGCTGAAGCCGCCGCACATGCCGACATTCCCATGCTGAGCCATGATGATGACAGTATCGAACGCCGCGCCTTATTCCGCGCCCATGGCGCGCGGATTTGCGAATTCCCGATTACAGAGGAAGTGGCAGCGGATGCGCGTGCCGCTGGCGAAGCCGTGGTGATGGGTGCGCCCAATGTGGTGCGCGGGGGTAGCCATTTGGGCTGGGCGTCCGCCGCGCCATTGGCGGAACGTGGCTTGGTCAATGTGCTGGCCTCAGATTACTTCTGGCCGGCCATGATGGAAGCGGCCTTCATTATGGCGGGCCGAGGCGTGCTGGATTTGCCGCGGGCCTGGGCGCTGGTGTCGGCCAACCCAGCTGAGGCTAGCGGCTTGCACGACCGCGGCCGGCTTGAAGCAGGGCTGCGCGGCGATGTGGTGGTGGTGGATGAAGCGCGTCGCGCGCCGGTTGCGGTATTCGCGGAAGGTAGGCTGGCCTGGCTGGCGGCGGAAGCGGCGGGGCGGATGGGTTAGGCCGCCAACAGGCGGGGCGGTAGCGAAAGCCACCTACTGCATTGATAGGGGTTGAGGCCAACCCCAAGTTACGCTTGGTGTGAGGATACTCTTAAGCCTTGAATTTCCTCATGAAGCCTGAGTTTATATAAAAGTTTGTAAAGTTATCTATGTATTGTAAATTCACAAATTTCAGTATAAAAAGCTTCTATGGATCCCATACGCAACCCCTTTTCCCCCGGTGCCGGCACTCCACCTCCGGAATTGGCTGGCCGTGACGACCTGCGCGAATCTTTGCGCATCGCGCTCGAGCGTGCCCGCATTGGACGGCCGGCAAAGAGCGCCATGCTTGTAGGCCTACGCGGGGTCGGGAAAACTGTGCTCTTGGACCGCATCAAGGAGGATGCGGAAGGGGCGGAGATTCACACTGTCCGCATCGAGGCTCCTGAAGGGCGATCGCTTCCGGCCTTAATCGCACCTCAATTGCGTCAGGCCCTTCTGCGCCTGAGCCAGATAGCCGCCGCGAAAGACTACGCTATCCGCGGTTTGCGCGCGCTGGCCGGTTTCGCGCGCAAGCTTAAGGTGACTTATGGTGATATCGAGGTGGGCTTCGACTATGAGCCCGAACCGGGCCTGGCCGACAACGGCGATCTTGAGCACGACCTGCAAGCACTGTTTGAGCAAGTAGGTTTGGCAGCGAAATCAGCCAATACGGCTCTGGCCATTTTCATTGACGAGTTGCAATACGTTGAGGAGGCGCAACTGGCGGCCCTTATTACTGCGATGCACCGGACGGAGCAGCACCGGTTACCGGTTGTGCTGGTTGGCGCTGGCCTGCCGCAATTGCGCGGGCAGATGGGGAACGCCAAGTCCTATGCTGAGCGGCTCTTTGATTTTCCCCTTATCGGACCGCTTCCGCCGGATGCGGCACGCCAAGCCATCGAAAAACCGCTTAAGGATGAGGGGGTGGAAATCACTGATCGGGCCTTAAGCCAAATTTTGGAAGTCACCCAAGGCTATGCGTACTTCCTACAGCAATGGGGTAGTCATACTTGGCGGTCGGCGCAGGCGTCACCGATAGACATTGAAGCCGTAAACGCAGCATCCATCACCGCTGTGGCGGCACTAGACGAAAGCTTTTTTCGTGTTCGCTTCGATCGCCTGACACCGAAAGAGAAAAAATATCTTCGTACCATGGCTGATTTGGGTGAAGGCCCTCATCGTTCTGGAGACATTGCCGCTCGATTCGACGCCGTCGTGTCTTCGCTGGCTCCAACACGAAGCTCTCTTATTTCAAAAGGAATGATCTGGAGCCCCAATCATGGTGATACAGCCTTCACGGTACCCATGTTCGATAAGTTCATGAAGCGCATCATGCCAGGTGACGATTGGCGTTAATTCTTCCTTGCGGCACGCGGCAGACACTGGCCGGCATGCTTTTCCTCGCCCCCTACTCCCACTCAATCGTCCCCGGCGGCTTGCTTGTGATGTCATAGGTCACGCGATTGATCCCGCGTACCTCATTCACAATCCGCGCCGCCACGCGGTTCAGGAAGTCCATGTTGAAGGGATAGACATCCGCTGTCATGCCATCCGTGCTGGTCACGGCACGCAAAGCGCAGGCCTGATCATAGGTCCGCCCATCGCCCATCACGCCCACCGTGCGCACGGGCAGCAACACCGCAAAAGCCTGCCAGATCGCGTCATACAGCCCGGCATTGCGGATTTCTTCCAGAAAAACCGTATCCACACGGCGCAGCAGATCCGCCTTTTCGCGCGTCACCTCACCGGGTATGCGAATGGCCAGGCCCGGCCCAGGGAAGGGATGGCGGCCCACGATTTCTTCTGGAATGCCAAGCTCGCGCCCCAGCGCGCGCACCTCATCCTTGAATAAATCGCGCAGTGGCTCAACAAGCTTCATGCGCATATGCGCGGGCAAGCCGCCGACATTGTGATGCGATTTGATGGTGACGGATGGCCCGCCGGTCGCCGAGACACTTTCAATCACATCCGGGTAAAGCGTGCCTTGCGCCAGGAAATCCGCGCCCCCCAGCTTGTTCTGTTCTTCCTCAAACACTTCAATGAACAAACGGCCGATGGTTTTGCGCTTTACCTCCGGGTCTGTCACGCCGGAAAGCTGGCCCAAAAACATATCGGAAGCATTACGATGGATCAGCTTGATGTTGAAGCGGTCGCGGAAGGTACTGACCACTTGTTCGCTCTCATTCGCGCGCATCAGCCCGTGATCCACGTAAATGCAGGTCAGTTGATCGCCAATCGCCTCATGGATCAGCACGGCAGCGACCGAGCTATCAACGCCGCCGGAAAGCCCACACACAACGCGCCCTTGCCCCACTAGGGCACGAATGCGCGCCACCGCTTCCTGGCGGAAACCTGCCATGGTCCAATCGCCGGCGCAGCCGCAAACACCATGGGTGAAATTCTTGAGCAGCGCTGCACCATGCGGGGTATGCACCACTTCCGGGTG
Source organism: Asaia bogorensis (assembly GCA_945874515.1). Lineage (GTDB taxonomy): Bacteria > Pseudomonadota > Alphaproteobacteria > Acetobacterales > Acetobacteraceae > Neoroseomonas > Neoroseomonas bogorensis_B. Next base: position 2,935 of record CAMCHA010000079.1, on the reverse strand, counting down.
GAACATGGTGCCGTAAAACTGCCGCGCATCGTCGGCAATCACGGCGAAAGGCGCGCCCTCGCTGCTCGCGACGCTCCGAAAGCCGGGCGGCAGGGCCGTGATGCGATCACCATGGCTCATCCACACCTGCTCACGCGCGCCCTTGGCCCAGACGCCGCGCGTGATGGCGCATTCGCCTGTTACGTCCACAAAGGCGCGGCCGAATTCGCGGTGATCGGAAGGCTCAACCAGGCCGCCAAGCTGCGCCGCAAGTGTTTGCTGGCCGTAACAAATGCCCATCACCGGCACGCCTAGCGTGAACACCACGTCCGGTGCGCGCGGGCTTTCGCCTTCGGTCACGCTGGCCGGCCCACCAGACAAAATAATGCCGCGCGGCGCAAAGGCGCGGATGCGTTCTTCGGGCGCGTGGTGAAAGGGCCAAACTTCGCAATAAACGCCGGATTCCCGCACGCGGCGCGCGATTAGCTGCGTCACCTGGCTACCGAAATCGAGGATCAGCACATGATCGTGCCGGGGGGAGGAGTCGTGCGGTTCAGGGGCCATGTGGGCTTGCACCACAAGCCGCGCCTTCGGGCAAGTTAGGGTTTGTTTGATCGCATTTTCCGAGCCGCCAAGTGGGTCCACTTGGCTTGAAAATGCTCCAGGTTTGATCGCATTTTCCGAGTCGCCAAGTGGGTCCACTTGGCTTGAAATTGCTCAAGCCTCCGGCGCTGCCGCGGTGGCCGCCAGAAGCGTATCTATCGGCTCCCACAACATCGCCACCTGCTCAACCGCCTGCCCACCCACGCGGGTCTGCCCGCGCGCGACCACCCGCCCGCCCAGATGGCGGTAGAACCATTGGGTTGGGTTGTCGCGCAGCACCCAAACCATCGCCGAACGGCACCCCACCACGCGCAAATGCGCCGCCGCCGCACGCATCAGCCGCCGCCCGGTGCCGCGGTCCCGGTAATCCTCGTCAAGATAGAGCGTATTGACTTCCCCGTCCGCGAGGTCCCCGCGCCGGGACCGCCCGCCAGAGGCAAAGCCGATGATCGTCGCCTCATCCGGCGCGCTGCCTTCCGGCGCGTCATCGCCGGACGCCACCGCGACAAACACGGCATAGCCACCGCGCCGGTCGAACATGTCACGCTGATAAGCCGCTGCCAGCCTGGTCGCGGAAAGCCCCGCCAGATAGGCATCGGGCAGAATGCCGGCATAGGTGCTGCGCCATACCGCGACATGCAGCGCACCAATCGCGGCGGCATCACTGGCACGGGCGCGGCGGATCGCGATCATGGCTTTCTTTCCAGTACAGCGCAGAAGAATCCATCTGTACCATGCGCACCCGGAGAAAGCCGCAACCACGGGCCCGCGCAGGGCTGTTCCACGCCTGGCCGCAGCGCGGGCCAGAGCGCTTCAAGCGCCATCGGCGCGAAATCCGGGTTACTCGCCAGGAAGCTTTCCATTCGCTCCTCATTCTCCGCGGGCAATACAGAACAGGTAGCGTAGACCAATCTGCCGCCCGGGCGCACTAATTCTCTTGCCCTTTCCAGAATGTCGTTTTGCACTTGAATAAGCTCGGCTAAATCCTGTGGGCGGGTGCGGAGCCGGGCGTCTGGGTTGCGCCGCCAGGTGCCGGTGCCGGTGCAAGGCGCATCCACCAAAACGCGATCAAAACTGCCGGCGCGGCGCTTGGCCCAGCGGTCCCCGGCGCTCAACAAATGGCGTTCGGCATTATCCACCCCGGCGCGGCGGAACCTCAGCGCCGCACCCTCCAGCCGGGGGGCGGAGGTATCGCAGGCGGTGATCTTGCCCCGATTTTCCATGGTGGCCGCCATGGCCAGCGTCTTGCCCCCGGCGCCGGCGCAGTAATCGGCAACTCGCATCCCGGGGCGCGCATCGGCCAAAAGCGCGATCAATTGGCTGCCTTCATCCTGCACTTCTATCAAGCCGGCCTTGAAGGCTGCCGTGCCCGTGACCGGGCGGCGAGATGGCACGCGAAGCCCCCAGGGGGAAAAGGGGGTGGGTTCTGTGGCGATGCCCTCGGCTGCCAGGGCAGCAGCCGCTTCCGCCCGCGTGCCGCGCAGCATATTGGCGCGCAGATCCAGGGCTGCGGGCTGTTCCATAGCGGCGGATTCCTCCGCCAGCGCCGCGCCGAAACGCGCCTGGAAATCCGGCAGCAGCCATTCCGGCAGGTTGAAGCGCACCGATTTGGACATATCCGGGTGCATAAGCTCTCGCCCGGCCATAATGCGGACAGCGCGGGCTTCCGCCGCATTGGGCGGGGCCGCGCCATAGCGTTCGCCCGAAAAGCCCCGGCCGATATCGGCTTCGGTCCAGTGGGCCACCAGCACCAGATAGGCCATGAGCAATAGGCGGGGCGTGGGTTCAGCGGGCAGCCGCGCCAAGTTCCAATCCAGCCGCAGCCTTTGCCGCACCACGCCCCAGACCCATTCGCTGACGCTCCGCCGATCCCCCCCGCCAATGAAGCGCCGGGCGCGGAAAAAATCGCTGGCCACGGCATCGGCGGGGCGGCGACGGGCATCGGGGGCGAAGCATTGGGCTTCGAGCGCTGAAAGAAGCTCGATCGCCGCGGCTAGTCTGGCTGAAGGTGTCACCGGTGAAACATCGGGGCAGAAGCGCCCCCTGGCAAGGCCACCCCCCCTTCACCTTTGACACAAGCTTGCTTTAGGCTTTGGATTAAAGTGGCGAGACTCATCGCCCAAAATGAATTGAGGAAGCGCCTTATGCATCTTGGCCTTTTCATGATGCCGCTCCATCCGCCGGAGCGCCCCATGCATGAAACCCTGGCAGAGGATACGGAAAAATCCCTGCTCGCGGATCGCCTGGGCTTTCAGGAGGTTTGGGTGGGGGAGCATTTCTCCGCCACATCCGAACCCATCGCATCCCCCTTGATGTTCATGGCGGGGCTGGTGCATCGCACGAGCCTGAATTT